>JBJEGL010000182.1:0-8356 GCA_051875035.1 Candidatus Gastranaerophilaceae bacterium
CAGGTTCATTAAAATTAAACGAAACTTGAAGTTTATGATTTTGCGATTTATTTTCGTATTCAGCTTCAAATTCCGCAAAATCTGCCTTTGATTTTAAAGTTATTCTTAAATTGATTTTGTGTTTGGGTGCTATTAATGACCGCCTTTTTGCCGTTGTTTTGACAGGGATTTTTATTTCTAATTCAACATCGGCATACGTAAAAAGATTTTTATTAACAGTTTTGAACGATTTTATTTTTGCAATAATTTTTTTATCATTTTTTAAAGGTCCAAAATTATAACTGTCACCTATGTCTGCAACATCCGTAATTTCAATAAAATTATTGTATTTTTTGAAATTTTTTTTATCTGTAATGTTAATTTTACCGTTTTGTAATTCAAGTGACAAAAATTTATTTTCTATAAAATTTTTACCCGATTTTATGTCATTTACATCATAAAAATCATCTGCCGCGAGTTTTTTACACGAAAATGAATCAATTTCTTTTATCGGAACAGCATATTGAAATATTTCGGTATAATCTTCGGTAACAGGAATTTTATTAATATTGTATAAAATTTCATCATCAAATCCGAATTTTTTATTCAGCATAACGGCTTTGTAATTTGGAGAAAGTTTTTTTGTTGTCCATATTGAGGCAATACCAGAAAAATTTGAATTAGAAAGATTTATTGCAGTTAAACAATTATCCGAGGCAATATCTCT
Source organism: Candidatus Gastranaerophilaceae bacterium (assembly GCA_051875035.1). Lineage (GTDB taxonomy): Bacteria > Cyanobacteriota > Vampirovibrionia > Gastranaerophilales > Gastranaerophilaceae > RUG841. Next base: position 707 of record JBJEGL010000182.1, read on the forward strand.
TTCGCATCTTTTTTTGATACCGTCTGCAATTTGCCGGACTTTATCAAAGCGTGTGAGAACTTCTCTGCTTACAAGGTCTGTCGAACATGCGTAAATGCTGTCGTGGGCATGGTTTTTTATCAGCATTTTGTATGCATAATCAATTTGTCTTTGACGGTTTTCTTTTCCGAAGAAAGTTGAATTAATTGCATTAAAAATTTCGGCTTCAGTTAGTTCCCTCTCACATAAAGAATTAGCCTGTTTAATGTCCACTCTTGAGGAATATATTCCGGGAAGAATAAAGTTTAGCGAATTATCAAGAAATTCTCCGAAAACTTTTTTTCTGTTTTCATCTTTGATATTTTTAAAATATTCAAACGGGTCTTTCAAAATAATTTCATACTCATTTTTGTAATATTTATTTAATTCTTGAATTTGAAAAGGCAGGTTATCACAAGCTTTGAGGTGGTCGGCACCGATAGGAAGTAAAATATACTCACCTGATTTTGCCGCAATTTTATCTATATATTTTTTCAAATTTTGAGCTTTTAACTCAAAATCAGCATCTGAGTGTAAAAAGTCATTGAAATAACCTTGAATAAGATAAGTAGTTTTTATACCATCCCAATTCAAATCAGCAGGAAGATTGCCAAGACCACGCCACAAAACGGCTTTGTCTATGCCTGCCTCCTTTAAAATTGAAGGCATAGAACAACTGTGTCCAAAGGTATCTGACAAATAAGCAATAAAATCTTTACAACCCCATTTTAGAGATGTTTCAAGTCCAAAAGATAAATTTCTTATAAGACTTTCACCGCTTGTTAAAAATTCATCTGCTGAACAAAAAAACGGTCCAACATATAACTTTTTTTCTGAAATTAACTGCTTAATAACAGGAAGTTTTTCGGGAAAAATTGCTATATAATCTTCTATTGCGGAAGTTTGACCGTCAAAGTAAAAAATTGGCAGTTCACCTGTTTGAAGTTTATGTATAATATCATCAACAACTTCTATAAGTCTTAATCTGAATTCTTCAAATTCTCTGTACCACTCTCTGTCCCAGTGAGTGTGAACGTATGCAATAACTTTTTTCATTCTTTAATTATAATCTTTTTTCAAAAAAAAACTATACTTAAAAGACCTATTTTAAAAACTCATTTAAAAAATAGAAACATTGAATAAATGTTTCTATTTTTTATATATTTCCGTCTATTTATTATCAAATTAAACAAGGACTATATCACGTTGCGGAACAATTATTTCAGGAACAATAATTTGCTTCGGTGCAGAAACAGGTGCATCACCAACTGCAATAGGAGTTGTTAATTTTGTTGCTTCAGCTATTGTTCTCGGGAAGTATTGTTGTAAAATCTGCGTTCTCATTGCTAAAATTTCTAACGGCATAGGCTTTTGACTATTCATTGCATTAGTTTCTGCAACAGTTTCTTTTCTTCCTCTGTCAGATTGACCATCCGTTTCAAAAATAAAGTAATCAATATATTCTTCCTTAAAAGAAGGGAATGCTTTTAAAAACATTGCTTTTTCATTGAAATATTCTTTCATAAATTGCGGCTTATCGGCTATCGGGTTTTCAAAGTATTTTTCATCCAAAGATTCCAAATCTTTATTCATTTGATTAATAACGACCGCATCTTCTAAATCTCCAAGAGTTATGAATTGGACTTCTTCAGCTGCCGGTTCTTCTGCTTTTGATACACCTGCCTTTTCTGTTTTTGTAGCGGGAGCAGTTTCAATTTCAAATAATCCGCCGTTAAGTATGATGTCGCCTACTTCTTTTTTGGCATTTTGAGCATTTTCACCCATTTTATCCAAAGAAGCTCTGTCTAATATGTTCGCATCTTTACTGTGACCGAGTTCATGGCTTATTACAAATTCGTCGGAACGAACGTTTAATACACCGAAAATAGCCATAAATGAAGAATCTAAATCATCTTTTAATGAAACAATATAATTAACGTTCTTGTTTAAATCAACCAATACATCACCCGGTAATTTATGTAATAATTCTTTTACCATTGGCTTATCGGCTTTTTGTGAACTTCCGCCTTCAACTTTTTCCAAAGTATCATACATTATCTTCTGTTGTAGAGGTACTGTAAACATTTCTTCATTTAATACAGTTTTTGTACCTGCAAACTCATCGGTAACAATTGTATCTTCGCCTTTTTGTTCAATAGTATACTTTCTGCCGTTTACGGAAGAATAAGCAAGATTTTCATTTACTCTGTCATAAGTTCTGTCAACAGTTGATAAAACTTTACCGTTTTTATCGGTAATTTGATTGAACATTCTGACATGATTTTCTTTCGCATCTTTTGAATAACGATATGTTGTTGTCGTTCCGTCAAGACTTGTCATGTTCTTGCTGATATAAATACCGCCCTCGGGTGTCTTTTTGGCAGAAGAAAGAACTTTTGTTCTGCCGAGTGCATCAGTTTCTTTAACATTATATATTCCCGGAACATCAGACATTTCATAAGTTTGCTTTGCAACAGTTTTTCCCGTTATAGGGTCTTTTCTTTCGGTTACAAGTGTCTTGTGTACACTATCGTATCCTAAAGGATCTTTGACAATACTGCCGGATACTTCATTATGCTCATAATCCGTAACAGTCTTGTATCCAATGCTTTTATTTTTCGCCGGAACACTCAATGTTTCTGTAGAATCTAAAACACCTTCCGGACTCCAATTATGTTGTGTAATATTTATCATAACTTCGCCGGAAGAATTTACTGATTTTGAAATGTATCTGCCGTCTTCGGTTTTTACAAATGCATCATTCTGTAATTTAGGCAGTGTCTGTTTTTCTGCCATTTTGTTCCTTTGTTGTTCATTGGCTCTAACCAAAAAAGGATTAGTAACCCCGCTAATGTTTCTTACTTGCATTAAATGCCTCACAATTCTTACCACATTCAGTTTAAAACGAAAAAAATTTTTTTTCGCTATCTACAAGTGTATTTTTTACAATTTCTAAACAAAAGTTTACAATTTAAAAATAAAACAAAATTATAACATTCAAAAAGCACACAGAATGGTACTTTAAAAGTCTACACTATCTGTGTAACGTGACGTGAAGTTTGAGAATTTTTTTAAATTTTGTTTCACGGAGTTTGAGAATTTTTTTGTATATTATTAAAAATAAAATTTATAATTTTATTACTTTTTTGTTATTTGAATACAATAAAAAATTTATCTATTATCTATATATAAGTTATGTTTTCCATTTATTCCGCAAGTGCTATACCTGCGGTTTTTTTGTTTATATTTAGTTGTCAATGTGCAATTTTATTTTTTAATTTGAAGTAATTTATTAAAAAACTTTTTGGATTGATTGGGAAGTAGCCTCAAACATGCACAGAATTTAGCACACAGGCGAAAAAGCGTCAGGCAACATTCTTTGATTTTGTCCTGACAGATAATAACAAACTTTTAGTACATTTTTGACAAAAAATACCTCTAAAAAAAGCCAAATCTTTTGCAAAAGATTTGGCTTGGATTTTATTTTACCTTAGTTTTAGTTACCGTATACTCGTAATGTTTTTTCACCATATATCAAAACATAATGTTTTTCCCAATCCGCAGCAGTAACTTTTGATATTCTTCCGTTCTTCATTGCTGTGCGAAGTGAACAATCTCCCCAATTAACAATTCCAAGAATAGTTTGACAAGTAGCTGTACCTGTTTTTGAACCTAATGTTGCACCCGGTGCTGCATAATCCATAACTTCCTTTGTTCCGTTATATATACCGGCACCCCATGGTTCATATGCTTGAGCTTTTGGTGTTACAAGGATTCCAAGCATTAATACGGCACTTAAAACTAATAACTTTTTCATTTCTTTTCCTTTCGTTTTCACAATACGACAAACTTTTAATTTAAAACCCATTTCTATTAGATTTACTAGTTCATTATACAAAAAAAGTACTATTTACAATAATATATTTAAAATTATTTTACATATATAGCAGGTAGCATACATGTGTTTTAATGCACGACCTTTTCTTCATGTTATTTGATAAAAAACCAACCAACCCATAGGTCAGAGATAGCCCGTAGGTCAGGCTGTGCCTGACAATTAAAATATTCTTTTTATTATCTTTCAATGAATTATCACTTTGATTTGCATAAAAATCATTATCATTTTCTTAATTATTTTCCGTAACAATTTTTGCACCCAAAGTTACAAGTAGACGCTTGTTCTATGCGAAATATTGTTTATACTTAAAAAATTATTATTTCAAAATCTTTTAGCAGAAGTATTTTGGCTGAATTTATAATGTTTTCCGTTGATTACTATCCAATCACATTCTTTTTCAATTGATACCTTTGTATTATCCTGCAAAACAAATGAATAAACTGTCGTATTATCATCACAACCCATATTTGTTTCACTTGTCAGTTTAATTCCATTTAAATATTGGTATATCTTGTTTATTTCCTTTTTATCGGTAATATCGGTCTCTCTTAATCCACCTTCTGTATATTTTCGGATTTTCAGTGTTTTTATATTCTCTGGGGTAATTTTCTGATAATCGCTATATTCAAGAAGATGTTTTGTCGGTAATTTTTGATTACCTTTCACAATTCCTGTTATGCTTAAAACGATGATAACTGCTAATATAAAAATTTTTCTCATACTTTATCTTCTTTCTATATAGCCTGCTGTCGGCAAAATATACATATCATCGGTTACATGTTCATATTTTCCATGCCAATCTCTATCCATAAATCCCAGTTCTGCTTTATAAATTTCACCTGTCTCCGTATTTCGAACTCTATCATATCCCATGATTTCATCACTTTTTTTCTGACTTAATATATCGTATGTTTTTTGTCTTTGATTCCAACCTGATGTAATAATATCGGATGTTTGGCTACAAATAGAGGCGATAGCATTAGCATTTTGAACAATTTGACCTTGTTGCTGATAAAAACCGTTGATAAAATTGTTGCTAAATCTGATTGTACTTAATGAATGGTTTAAAACAGGCATCCAATCAACAAGCTCATTTTCAGGAACTGTAAAAAACACATTATTATACACTGTTAAAGCAACTACCGGTGGCATATTAAATTCTTTTATTGTTGCTGTAAATACTCCTTCTGCTGTTTTTCCCTGTTCATTTTGATATTTTGCCCTGACAATTGTTCCTCCGGTTACGTTCTTACCTAATGTTTGAATAGATTTGAAATTTTTTATTACGGGAACTTTAAAAGGGATTATATTTTGCTCAAGAGAAAAGGCTTGTGTAAATATTTTATAAAATCCTTCTGTTGTCTGAGGAGTTATTACGGGCAACTTCGCAAAAGGAGCATTTGCGTTATATCTTTGATAAAACGACTTCATTTGTTGGGTTTTGAGGTAACCTTCAGATTTCATATTAAAGAATATTCTATAATCGGGATTTTTAGGATTATAAACCATAAACGTATAATGAACAAAATCCGTATTAGCAACACCAACTACCCAACCTTTTGGTATTTGCATTGAAAATAATCCGTTATTATATTGCTGAAACCCAACAGATGCAGACTTGTTTTTGACTACATTAACTTTTGCACCGAATAATGACGGAAATTCCTTCTTGGACTCTGTAACTTTTGCTGCAAATTCTTTGTCTCCGTTTTGTGTAATAACTTCTTTTTTTCCGTTAGTTATCAATACAACTTCTTTTTTATTAAAAGAAGGTATCTCATCAAGCAAATCATTTTCTGCGATTACATATCCTATTGCACCAAATCCTATACATCCTAACAATATGCCTATTGAAATAAAAAATTTTTTATTCATATTTAAAAATTATGCCTCCGCCTGCAAGCATTAACAGCTTATTATTGCCGATAATTTCATACATTACTCTGTTATTAACATACAGTTTATTGTCCATAATGCTGTATTGCGTTGATATTCCGTTTATTATTATTTCATTTTTTGTAAGCGTGGCAAAAACTTCCTTTGTCTTTACTTTTTTATTTTCATAATCATAATATGTCTCATAGCCTTTGTATTTTCCGCATTTTAGTGTGTAACCGCCGGCTTTTATAACTTCTTTTTGAGTTTTAACTGTTTTCGCCTCACAATTATAGCTTTGTATCGGAAGCATACTTAAAAACAAAAATAATCCCGCAAAAAATAAAATCTTCTTCATATAACCTCGTACATAATAAATATGTACAAATATAGTATAATTTTGTTATATTGCAAAATAAAAATCGGGTATTTTCACTGATTGTAACGAAAATATTACAAAACAGGTTTTATTTTTAGCAAACTTGAATTTGTGATTTTTATGTGGTGCAAACATAGATTTTCTTGGATTTTAACGGTTCAAAATTTTTGGAGTCAACTTCGTTTTTACTAAAGTAAAAACTTCATTCCGCCAAATTCCACACAGGGACAGCGTTCAATCGTTTCACTCGGTCGGTGCCCTATCTGCTGAACTTCATGCATTATAATGCACTCTATAAACCACAAACACTACCTGCTTTAATTTATGCATTATTACAATTTTTCTTGGCATACCTTTTATGGCAGATATATTTATGATGAAGAAAAAACACCAATAGTTCGTGAAATTTTCACAAGATATGCAGCAGGAGAAAAAGCGGTTGCAATATGTGAAGATTTAAATAAAAGGGGATTTAGAACTTATACCGGTGGAGAGTTTAATAAAAACTCGTTTCATACAATGTTTAAAAATAATAAATATATGGGGATATACCATTTTAAGAGTAAAGACCCTGATTTAAAAGATGTACATAATGAAGATAAAATTCCGGCGATAATTACTAAGGAGTTATTTAAAAAAGTTCAAGCAAGAATTAATAGCAATAAACATAAAAAATCTAAAAAACGATTAGAGGATATGTATTTTCTCTTATCCGGTAAAGCCTATGACGGAAATTGCGGTGGTGCATTTATTGGGGATAGCGGAACAAGTAAAAATGGAGAAACTTATTATTATTATACTTGTCAAAATAAAAAAACAAGAAAAGGTTGTAAAACAAAATCCGTAAGATTTTGGCTTGAACAATTTAGAGACGGAGAAGCAAACAAAGAATCATATAAAAAGCAGGTAATTGATACTTTTGTGAATGCAGTTGTTTTATATGAAGATATAGTGACTATTGCATTTAACTATACAAATAATGAGATTATAGACATCCCGATTGATAAATTAAAAAACTCATCCGATAGTGTTCGGATGAGTCTAATAAACTGGGGGCAAATAGACAAAGTTAGAACTTTTTTGCTTGAATCTGTAAAAGATGAAGATTCGTTTTTAAGAACTTTGCAAATTGCATAAAATTTTTGAAAAACAAATACTAAATTTTAGTTTTAACAAAAAGGTTTGTAACAATTTATTTACAAATCTTTTCACCTGTTATATGTGTTGTATTCCTTATACCGCAAGGGTTGCGGATTTTTTAAAATGTTGTCATATTAAAAATAGGTACATAAGATGAAAGGATTTGAAAGAATTACGAAATCAGATAAAATAATTTTATGAATAAAAAATATGTTTTAACATTAATTATATTTCTATTGATAAATCAACAAAATGTATTCGCCCACATTATTGATGATGAAGAACAAAATTGTATTGCAAAAACAAGTTCAACCACCGAAATGAACAAATGTTCGCAAAT
>JBJEGL010000183.1:0-8303 GCA_051875035.1 Candidatus Gastranaerophilaceae bacterium
TCAAGGTCACGCATTTCACCGACGAGTATAATATCAGGGTCTTCACGTAATGCGGAACGAAGAGCATTCGCAAATGAACGGGTATCTTGTCCTAACTCTCTTTGGTGAACAATACTTTTCTTTGAAGTATGCACAAATTCCGTCGGATCTTCAATAATCAAAATGTGTTCGGCTCTTGTTTCGTTAATATGGTCAATCATTGATGCCAGTGTCGTTGATTTACCGGAACCTGTAGGACCTGTTACCAAAATTAAACCTCTCGGACGTTCCGTGATTTTTTGAACAATCGGAGGCAAACCTAAGTCTTCAAATTTTGGTGCAACACTGTTGATAGTACGAAATGCTGCAGCATAATTGCCTTTATCCTTATATATGTTTACACGAAATCTTCCAATTCCGTGTATACCATATGACATATCAAGTTCCCAAACTTGTTCCAATGTTCTTCTTTGTTCATTACTTAACATAGGGAACAATAAACTTTCAACATCTTCAGGAGCTAAAGGAGGCAATGCTGTTCTTTCCAAATTTCCCGAAATACGCATAACAGGAGGTAAATTGGCAGATATATGCAAATCACTTGCTTTTGCTTTAACTGCTGCTTCTAATAATTCTTCAATTAACATTTTATTTCCTTTAAACTACCATATAACTACATATATAACACATTTTTTATTTGCTTACAATAACTTGTTTAGAGTTGGATTGGGGTTGGATTTCAGCTTTCCAAACTTTATCAAAGGGTGTCTTTATGTTGTTTTTAATGCAATATTTCTTTAATTCCGCTTTAATTTCCGGTGCTAAGAAATATAAAGCAATAATGTTTGGCACAGAAGTTGAAATCATCATAGCATCAACAATATTAATAATACTTTTTACATTTAATTCTGAACCTATTACTACAATAATACAATATATTATGTGAAAAGTGATTGAACGTTTAAATCCTTCTCCCACAAGGAAATTCCAACATTTTTGTCCGTAATAAGCCCATGATATCAAAGTTGATAAAGCAAAAAGCATTACAACAACAGTAAGAACCTTTGGAAAAAACGGCATAACAAGCCCAAATGCCTGTGAAACCATTTCGATACCCGTTATTTTTCCGGGCTCACATACGTAAGTTCCCGTAACCGTAACAATAAATGCAGTTAATAAGCACATTAATCCGCAAATTAAAGGTTCCATTAAAGATACAAATCCCGGAGCGACTGAATCTTTTGTCTTTGCTGCAGCATAAACAATCGGTGCAGAACCCGTTCCTGCTTCGTTTGTCTGAACGGAGCGTCTTAATCCGATTATAATTGTTCCGAAAATTCCACCGGCAACAGCTTGAGGGAAAAAGGCTTCTTTTATAATAATGCCTAAAGCGTGAGGAATATTATGAAAATTAACCGCAATTACGAATAAACCTCCGATTACATACAAAAGGCACATAAAAGGAACGATTTTTTCTGTAACTTTTGCAATACTTTTAATGCCGCCAATTGTTATCATTCCTACGATTATGGCAATTATTGTGCCCATTATCCAGGCATTAGAGTACAAGAAGCTTTCTTGTCCGCCCGTAATATCTATCATCAATTTAGTTGTTTGATTGATTTGGATGAGATTTCCGCCTGTAAATGCTCCGCCTATGAATACAATTGCGAAAATAACCGATAATGGCTGTCCGAGTTTACGCAGTTTCTTCTTTGTTAATCCATGTGCTATATAATGCATTGGTCCGCCGGATACCGTTCCGTCAAGGTTAAACGTTCTGTATATTAATGCTGCGGAGGCTTCCATAAATTTTAAAGACATTCCGAAAACAGCACCTACAAGTATCCAAAAAGCTGCACCGGGACCGCCGATAGAAATTGCAATTGCAACACCTGCAATACTGCCCATTCCGATTGTTCCAGAAAGTGCTGTCGCCAGAGCTTGAAATGCTGAAACTTCCCCTTCTCCGCCATTTTCTTTACGGGCATTTAAGATAACTTTTATAGAATGTGTAAATCCCCATATCGGTAAAAATCTTAAATATATTGTAAAAAATATTCCTGCAAATAATATCCACAATATGATTATAGGAACTTCTGCTCCAAATATATTTATCGGAGTGAAAACAACCGCTGCTATTGAATCCGTAGCCGTTGCAATATATTTGTTTACAAATTCACCTACACTTGCTGCATTTGCAGCGTTCGATGTTAATAACATTAACACTATTAAAGAAAAAATTCTAACCATACACATTCCATTTATTGTCTTATTTCAATAGTACACTAAAAAAATGTTTGCGGAAATCCTTTGAAACAACATGTTTACAATTAATTCACAACTTTTTTATTTTTAATAAATTTTTTTGCAATTATTACAGAAAATTTATTTTTACAAAACTTCATATTTAAAATTTTTTCTAAAGTTTTACAAAAAAATTTCGATATTAAAAATATATGTAAGAAATTACAGGGTTTTGTCATGACATCTCCAATTAGTAGTATTACAAATTTAAATATAGTCTCAAGTTACATTGCGGCAGAAAATGCCAAAATGTTGAGTGCTGTTACCAATCTTACGAAAAAAAGATTGGAAGAATATGGTGTTGATGTTGATAAAATTCAAACAGAAGATGAAGCGTTAGCGATTTTAGAAGAAAAAGAGCTTGAAGAAGCGAAACAAACCGAGCAATTGCAAAGTTCTCAAAACAGTGAAACTTATTACGACAAACAAATTATGTCAGATGCTTTGGATTTGGCTTCTGATTTAGGTTTATATTTTGATACCAGTATTGATTTGGAAACACTTATGGAGAATATTCAAAATCGTTTGGCGGAATTAAAAAGTGCTGTCAGTGATAATGAAAACTTAAATAAAGTTGTTGATGAATATTCAAATAGATATGATTACATTTATTCTCAATATATGGATAAAAAATCAGTTTTGTCGGCACAATTAATAGCTTCGGTTGAAATTTCCGGACTTAATAATATTGCGGGAATATAAAAAGTTTTAAGTTATTCTTAGTGTAATTATTGATTTTTTATTTTTATGCTTTTATACTTTTATACTTTTCCTTCTATTTTGGGTGATTTTAGCCAGACGTTTGCTTCTTTCATTGCTTTAAAGCACCAGCAGTCGGAACAGGGAATTCCTTCTTTTGCGGGAGCTTTACCTGTTACCATACTTTTAGCATAAAGCATTTTAGGATTGTTTAATGCATTTATAAGTCCGTCTTCAAATACGTTACCGCCGAAATTTTCTTTATAATTGGCACAGCAGCCGAGAACTTGTCCGTCCCAGTTAATTTGCGGTTCCCATAAGTCACGGCAGAAATACCATTCTATTTTCCCGTCTAAATATTGCTGTAGCTGCACAACCGGAGAAGTATTTATATCTAAGGCATCTATTCCTGTTAATTCTTTTACTTTTTCAGGATTTTTAATAGGAGAATAATCTTTGTCCCAATTCATATCAAAAATTATTTCATCCACACCTAATTTTTTTGCTTCTTTTTTTGCTTTTTCTATTTCGTGTTCATTGTGTCCAAAAACAATGAATTTCCAGTTTATAAAAGGAAATTGGCTTTTATATTTTTTCTTATATTTAATAATTTTTTTGACGTTGTTTAAAACTTGTTTATAGTTTCCGCCTTGACGATATATTTCATAAGTTTCTTGAGAAGCTCCGTCTAACGATACGGTAATAGTGTCAACTTTGTATTTTACGAGGGCTTCTGCTTGTTCATCTGTTAAATAATTTAAATTAACACCGTTGGTTATAGTCATTGTTACGCCGTTTTTATAGCCGTATTCAATAATCTTTACCAGTTCCTTGTTCATAAAAATTTCGCCGCTATTGGATAATTCTATTTTTTCCAAAATATTATCGTCTATAAGTTTTTGGAAATTTTCAAAACTTAAACTTCCTATTTTACAGCCTTTTTTTACCAAATCGGGATTTTTTCTCATATAACAGGCAGGACACTTAAGCTGGCATATTGTACTTGCATCCAACCTTATATATTTCGGCAATTCAAGTTTATTAGCATATTTTTCTGCATTTTCTTCCGAATTAAAATCATTATGATTTTCTGTTTCCGCCATAGTATTCTCTTTATTTATTAATTAATTTAGTAACTATATTTCATGTCCTCTGAATTGTACATGTATTTCTTTTCTTTTTTTAATTTCTTGAATGATGTATACAAGTCTGTCTATTGGTTCATAATTTATATTTCTTTTTTGAGCTTCTTCTATTGTAAATTCTATCAAATCATATAATGATTCGGGAATATTGTCCTTATTTTCCTGATACCAGTTCATTTCAATATCAAAAGCAATGTTTTGAACATTATGTTTTTTGTTCTGTTCCATGAATTTTATAATTTCGGATTTAGAATCATTAATTTCGGGAATAATGATATATTTAGTTCCTACAAGTGACGGATATTTTTGGAATTCTGTGTATTTACCGATATTTTCCCAAACTTTATCATACAAATCAACACCTTTTATCCATTTATACATATTTTTGCTGCCGGAATCTATTGAAATCATTATATTCATGGTTCCAAGCCTCAAACCCTCGGCAATTTCTTCCGAATATTTAATTCCGTTTGTTAAAATTCTTATGGGATTTAGTTCTAAATCTATAAAAAGTCTCATTAATTGGGAAAAGCTTTTATAAATTGTCGGTTCTCCGCCTGCAATTGTTATTGGACCGCCTTTTCTGAGATATCCGCCGTCTGCAAGTTGTTTTATTACAGGATATACGTCGTATTCCGGATTTATTGATTTTTCTCCGTGTGTCAATGCACAATATACACATTTCAAATTGCAATTAAGTCCGTTATTAAAGTTAATTGTCGATATATAATCTTCATTATCGTACTCTTTTGTTTCAAGATAAATACAATTTTCGCACTCCGGAATGCCTTCTCCTGATTTCATTTTTTCACGATAATAGCGTTTGATTTCAAAAAATTTATCTAAATCAAGTAATTCACCGTGATAGTTTTCGATTAATGGTTTAAAGCCCCCGCCTTTTTGGGTTGTTCTGCAGCAAAAATTTATTGCTTCTTGTGCAAAATCAAGACCATGTTCTATTAAGTCACAACTTGTGTATACGTTTTTGTTTTTTTGTTCTTCCATTATTTATCCTGTTTTCTTGCTGCTACTGCATTAATTAAACCTTTAAATAAAGGGTGTGGTCTTTCAGGTCTTGACTTGAATTCCGGATGGAACTGGCATGCTACAAACCAGTCATTTTGCGGATATTCAATCATTTCACATAACATTCCGTCAGGTGATACTCCAGAAAATACGAGTCCTTTATCTGCTATAAGCTGTTTGTATTCGTTATTAACTTCATATCTGTGGCGGTGGCGTTCGTAAATAACTTCTTCTCCGTATACACTGAATGCTTTTGTGTCTTTTGATACTCTGCATTCAAATTGTCCGAGTCTCATTGTTGCTCCGTAACCTTTGACGTGTTTTTGTTCTGTCATTAAATCAATTACGGGGTATGGAGTTCCTTCCGCAAATTCTGTACTGTTGGCATTTTCAAGTCCTGCAACATTTCTTGCAAATTCTATTACAGCACATTGCATTCCGAGGCATAATCCCAAGAACGGAAGATTATTTTCTCTTGCATATTTTATTGCTCTTAATTTCCCTTCTATTCCTCTGACGCCAAATCCTCCGGGAACAACAAGTGCATCAACATCTTCTAAAATTTCTTTTGTTTTTGCGTCATCTATGCAATCATCCGAAGCTATCCATTTAATATCAATTTTGGCACTATGAGCATATCCTGCGTGTTTTAAACTTTCTACAACAGAAATATATGCATCCGACAAGTCTGTGTATTTTCCTGCTATTGCAATTCTAAAGGTTTGTTTCGGATTTTTTATTTTTTCATTTAATTCTACCCAATCTCTTAAGTTGACTTCTCTGTTATCTGGCATTTGAAGTCTGTTTAAAACTGCTGCGGCAAGGTTTTGCTCTTCAAGAGCAAGCGGAACTTCATAAATACTGTCCATATCCCTGCATTCAATGACGGCATCTTTTGCTACCGAACAAAACAGGGCAAGTTTTTCAAGTTCTTTCTTGGGTACGGGCATGGATGTTCTGCAAACCAATATTTCCGGTTGAATTCCGTAACTTCTTAATGTTGCGACACTATGTTGCGACGGTTTTGTCTTTATTTCTCCCGATGTCGGTAAATACGGAAGCAATGTAACGTGGATGCTTAATGAATTTCCAAATCCTGCTTCCGTTCTGAATTGTCGAATTGCTTCAATGAAAGGTAAGCTTTCTATGTCACCTATTGTTCCTCCGATTTCCGTTATAAGAAAATCCGGTTCAAATTGTTTTGTTGCTTTTACAATCCTTGATTTTATTTCGTTTGTAATATGCGGAACTACCTGCACTGTTGCTCCGAGGTATTCACCTTTTCTTTCTTTTTGAATTACGGTCTGATAAATACTTCCCGAAGTTACATTGTTTATATGTCCCAAATTTGTATCTGTAAATCTTTCATAATGTCCGAGGTCAAGGTCTGTTTCTGCTCCGTCATCCGTTACAAAAACTTCTCCGTGTTGGAACGGACTCATCGTTCCGGGATCTACATTTATATACGGGTCAAATTTTTGTATTACTACGGAAAATCCTCTTGCTTTTAAAAGTTTTCCTAAACTTGCCGCTACAATTCCTTTTCCGAGTGAAGATACTACTCCGCCCGTTATAAATATATATTTAGTCATTTTACTATTCCTTGCTTTTTGTCAAATAATTAATTAATCTTCGGAACTCTGAAAAATCCGTCTTCTTCACAGGGGGCATTTTGCATAAGTTCTTCTTTTGTCTGTTCGTATTTTACTTCGTCTTCTCTCATAACATTTGTAACCGGAATAGCATGCGGCATCGGTTCTATGCCTGTTGTATCCACTTCGTTCATTTGTTCAACGTATTTTAAAATATTGCCGAGTTGTTCAGAATATTTTTCTGTTTCTTCTTCCGTAAGTTCTAATCTTGCAAGTTTTGCAACGTGTTTTACATCATCTTTTGTTATCATAATTTCTCCGTAATTCTTATAAAAAATTTTATCATAAAAAAGTTTAAAAACTGAAAAAATTACGAAAGTTAAATATAATCAATATTTCTTTCTTTGTATTTTTCACGAAGTTCAAAATATTCTTTTTTAAGAAGACTGATATTTTCTGTTTTAAAATTTTCCTCTTCGAATTTTTTCATACAATAAACAGCATTGTCATAAAATTCGTAATTCATGCCTTGTTCCAATGTTCTGGCAACTGCGTATTTTATCAGTGTGCTGACATTAGGTACGTCATATCCGTATCTGCCTGCATATATGCCTTCGACTTCCCATATTAAATTAATTAAGCCGATACTTTGAGATTTTTTAATAAACGTATCAATTTCTTCAATGGTATCATTTATCCCCGGAATTATTATGAATTTTGCTTTTACGTTATTCGGATTTTTTCCGTTTGCAATATAATTTTCAAGATTTGTCCAAACTTTATCGAAACATTTTACTCTTTTTATTTTTTCATAAGTTTCCGAAATTGCACTGTCCGGCGAAATAACAACGGAAACTAAACCTTTTTGTAATCCTTCTTCAATTGCTTTTGAATATTTAATACCTGATGAATGAATTCTTATTTTTATACCCTGTTCGGAAAATAATCTCAGCAATTCTTCAAATTCTGGTAAAACAGTCGGTTCTCCTCCTTGAAAAGTAATTTCTCCGGAATTATTAAACTTTCCTGCGTCAATAAGACTTTTAATCAGCGGGTATACGTTGAAATATTTATCTCCTCCAAAATAGTTGCTGCTGCAATAAATACATCTGGAATTGCAAATATTCCAATGATTAAAATTTATGTATGAAATATAATCTTCATCGTTGTCAAAATTATTTTCCGATGTTAACGCAAAGCAGCCTAAACAGTCTTTAGGGTTTTGTAATTTTGAGTTTTTTTGTGTTTTTTTTAATTCAAAAACTTTTTCCCAGTCAATGGTTTTATCTTCATTAATTGATATAATAAAAGGATTTCCTGCTGAACCGATATCTCTCATAAGACAACAATCATGAAGTGAGTCTTTTTCTATTGATATACCATGCGATAAAAGATGACAATCCATAATAACTCCTTTTAATTATTTATTCTAAAATATTTAATTTTTTTTGTAAAGTCGAATTTGTTTTGTTTTCTTGCCATAGCGGTCGTTTTTGCGATATAATTTTTTCATGAATAATAAAACTAAATTTGGTATATGGTGTGTTTCAATTTT
>JBJEGL010000184.1:0-2219 GCA_051875035.1 Candidatus Gastranaerophilaceae bacterium
ATTAACGAAATAATATCAAAAATAATCTAAATAATAAAAATATTTTTTTTGCAACGAATAATTCTGCAATAACCCGCCATGAAGTGTATCAAAAATTATTAAAATTAAATATAAATGTAATAGAGGAAGAAGTAATTAATTCTTCATATTTAATTGCACAATACCTGTATAATTCCGACTATAAAGAGGTTTTTTGCCTTGGAACCGAAAGCTTAAAATCAGAGATAGCAAGTTTCGGTATTAATCCGAAATCTTATACTCCTCAAGCAATAGTTATTGGATATGACAAAGAATTTAATTTAAATAAACTCGAAGCAGCTATAAATGCCTATGACAAAAATTGCAAAATTATAGTTGCTAATAAAGAACGAACTTATCCAAGAGATAACGGAATTATTACTCCGGGAGCAGGTGCCGCTGTTAGCAGCTTTGAATATTGTGTCAATGCAAAAGCAGATATTTTAATCGGAAAGCCCGAAGTTAAAATGTTAGAATATATTTCTTGCAAAATAAATTGTCATGCCAATGAAATTTTAGTTATCGGCGACAGTATTGAAAGCGATATGAATATGGCAAAAGAATTTTGTTCCCCAAGCATATTTATAAAAAACGGAAAAACAGAAGCCAAAGGCTTTGATTCCGTGGATGAATTACAAGAATTATTGGAGATATTATAATGATAAAATTATCTGATTATATAGCAAAACGACTAAAAGAAATTCACAATGTAAAAGATGTATTTATGGTTTCAGGCGGCGGAGCAATGCATCTTAACGACAGCTTCGGGAAGTATATCCATTACATTTGCAACCATAATGAACAAGCTTGTGCAATTGCGGCAGAAGGATATGCAAGAGTTAATCAAGACTTAGCTGTTGTGAATATAACAACAGGTCCCGGAGGATTGAATTGTTTAAACGGAGTCTTTGGTCAATGGACAGACTCTGCACCTGTTTTATATGTTTCGGGACAAGTTAAATATTCAACAACTATGGATAGCTGCAAAGAAATTCCTTTACGTCAGCTTGGCGACCAAGAAGTTGATATTGTGTCAGTCGTAAAACCTCTAACAAAATATGCTGTTATGTTAAAAGACAAAAATGATGTGAAATATGTTTTGGATAAAGCTATATACATTGCAACTCACGGAAGAAAAGGACCTGTTTGGATAGACATTCCTTTAAATATACAAGCAGCAATGATTGATGAAAACGAACTTAGAGAATATAATCCCAAAGAAGACGAACTTCTTTTACCAAATATAGATGAAGAAGTTAACAAGACTGCCGAATTAATAAAAAATGCAAAAAGACCAATTATCGTTGCAGGTCACGGCATAAGAATTTCGGGAGCAAAACAAGAATTTTCGGATTTGGTAAATGAGCTAAACATTCCTGTTGTAACAACCATGAACGGATTTGATGTAATTCCTGAAGATAATAGTAATTTTATTGCAAGAATAGGTACAGTTGCAAATCGTGCAGGTAATTTTGCACTTCAAAATGCTGATTTAGTGCTAACTATCGGCTCCAGAAACAATATCCGCCAAGTAAGCTATAACTGGGAAAATTTTGCAAAAAACGCAAAACTTGTATGCGTAGATATAGATAAAGCTGAACTTGATAAACCAACAATAAAGCCTTTTATAAAAATAAACGCCGATGCAAAAGATTTTATACAAAAATTAAGACAAAAAAATATTTCAGTAAATGTAAAGAAATGGTCTGATTTCTGTAAAAATTTAAAGAAAAAATATCCTCCCGTAACTGAAGCGGAAAGAGTCGGAAATAATCCTATTGAACCATATTTCTTTATTGAAAAGCTTATTGAACAGTTTAGAGATAATGAAGTTGTTGTCGGCGGTAACGGAACGGCATTTTTACTTCCGTTTCAAGTAGGCAAAGTTAAATCAAATCAAAGATATATTTGGAACAGCGGAGATGCTTCAATGGGTTATGACTTACCCGCAGCAATAGGTGCTTGTGCCGCAAACAACTTCAAAAGAACGGTATGTCTTGCAGGTGACGGTTCTATTATGATGAATCTTCAAGAATTGCAAACCATGAAGCATTATAATATGCCCATAAAGCTATTTGTATTAAATAACAATGGGTATATTTCAATCCAACAAACTCAAAGAAATTTCTTTGATGGAAGATATACAGCCTGCACAACTGACAGCGGTGTATCTATTCCCGATTTTATTGCACTTGGAAATG
>JBJEGL010000185.1:0-8232 GCA_051875035.1 Candidatus Gastranaerophilaceae bacterium
AAACGGAAAATTAGTCGGCGGTGTTTGCGGTGAACACGGCGGAGACCCCGATTCAGTTAAGTTCTGCCACAAAATCGGCTTGAATTATGTATCATGCTCACCGTTCAGAGTACCACAGGCAAGACTTGCTGCAGCTCAAGCAGTAATCGAAAACAAATAGTAAATATTATTTACAAAGTAACAGACCGAAGATATCTTCGGTCTGTTTTTTCACTTATATCAAATACTATATGGGAAACATACAAGGTTTTTATAATTTTGATTATTAGAATTAAGAATTTTTTGTACCCTACTACATAGGTCAAATGGCTTGTCATTTTTAAACTGTCAATTTACTCAAAGCATTTATTATCATTCCATTTAAGCTATCCCGATTTAATTTATTTTTTATAATTAAAATTTTTTATTGCAATTAAGCTTTATCATATTTAAACTTGAAATATCTAAGTGGCTATGGTATAAATTTTCAACACCGATTTATTTACAAAATAATTTTAAGGATAAAACAAATGGATATGTCAGAAAAACATTTTATATCAACAGTAAAATTATCATTGGCATCTCAAGTTCCTATGTACATGCAGCTTGTTAATTATTTTAAAAAACAAATAAAATCAGGTAAAATAAAACCAAAAGATAAACTTATAAATGAAGTTGATATAGTTAAATTGCTCGGCATTAGCAGAACTACCGTTCGTTTAGCTTTTGATTATTTAGAAAACGAAGGTTTTATTATCCGTAAACGAGGTAAAGGTTCATATGTTGCAGAACAAAATATAAAACGTCATCCGGGGTGTTTATATAATTTAAAAGAGAAATTGAAAGAAAAAACCATTTCTATTATAGATAAGCAGGTTAGAGCTGCAAATGATGTTGTAAAATCAAAATTAAAACTCTCTGATGAAAATGGCAATGTATTTTGTCTCAGACAAATAATTTCTTATAACGGAACTCCGGTAATTGATGAAATGATATATATTCCGCAGAATTTATGTTCAGGTATTGAAAATTCCATGATTATCAATAATTCGTTATTTCAGACTTTGCAAGAACGATACAATATTAAAATTGAAAAAACTGAAGAAACTGTTGAATCAATTTCAATCGGAGAAAATATTGCTCAAAATCTTCAATGTCAGCCGAACACTTTGGGATTTCGTCTGGAATCTGTATCTAAATTAAAATCAGGTATACCTTGTATTTATGAAGTTTGTGTAGTTGATGCTCAAAAATTTCGTTTAAAAATAAATTCCGAACGAAATAAAAATGATAATATTCTTTTTGAACTTATAAATTTATAGTTTGCTTATTTCTCTTTTGAAAAAATCAAAGAAAATAATAAACCAAATCCCATTAAAACAGGATAATACAAGCATTTTATTATCGAGAAAGAACTTATTGATACAGAAGCTGCAAGTCCTGTTGCGACAAGAATTTGTGCACCGTAAGGTATAACTCCTTGAACACAACACGATGTTGTATCAAGTAAGCTTGCGGTTCTTTTAGGATCAATTTTATACTTTTCAGTAAGTTCTTTAGCAATAGGACCTGCGGTTATAATTGCTACAGTATTATTAGCCGTAAATAAGTTAATTACTCCGACTAAAAAGCAAATACCAAATTCACAAAGACGTTTAGAGCGTATAAAACCTTCTGTTTTGTTGATAATAAAGCTTATACCGCCATTCCAACGAACCATTTGCAAAAGACCGCCGGCAAGTAAGGCAACAATTAATGTATTCGCCATACTAACGGTTCCGTCGCCCATATAGCTGAAGGCTCCGAAAATATCAAAACTTCCGTAAAAAATACCAATAATTGTATTTAAAATAGTTCCTATTAACAGAAGAAACATAACATTTACGCCTAATATACCAAAAAGAAGAAGGAGAATATAGGGCAAAATCTTAATATAAGAATCTAAGTTTACAATGTATGTTAAATCCTGTGAAACTGTAACCTGAGTAAATGCCGGCAGCATATATATAAATGCACACAATATTGCAGGAACTAAAACAATTTTTAAATTACAAATCATTTTGTCTCTCATCTCAACACCTTGAGTTCTTGTAGCCGCAATTGTGGTATCAGAAATTAAAGACAAGTTATCTCCAAACATAGCTCCGCCGACTGTTGCTCCAATCATAACGGCAGGAGTAAATCCCAAAGATTGAGAAAGGCTCACGGAAATAGGAACAACCGCAGCAATAGTACCGCATGATGTACCGACAGCAAGAGATATTAATGCTGAAATAATAAATAAGCCTGCAACCATAAATTCCGGAGGAATGAAATGTCTTGCAACATTTACCGCAGAGTCAACCGCACCTACGGCTTGGGCTGTTGCCGTAAATGCACCTGCCAAAATAAATACAAGACACATTATCATGATATCTTTTTTACCCATGCCAAGAGCAAAAATTTCTATCTTTTTGTTTAACTTTTCCTTGTGATTTAATATCAATGCAACAGAAGAAGACATAATAAAAGCAACGGTCATAGGAATTTTAGAAAAATCTTGTGTTGCAATTGAAAAACCAAAATAAAAAATAACAAAGACGATAAAAGGTATTAAAGCCTTAAAACTTGACTCACGCCACTGTTCATCTTCTTTATGAATATCTTTTTTTGTATTTTGTATAGTTTTCATAGTTTACCCTTATATTACTACAAAATTAATCATATAGTTTTTTGCTAAAATATCTATCCCCTCTATCCGGTAAAATAGTTACTATATTACCTTTGACTCCTCTTTGAGAAAGTTTTAATGCTGCACATATTGCTGCTCCTGAAGAAGAGCCTGCAAAAATTCCTTCATTTCTTGCCAACTGACGTGCATAAAAGAAAGCTTCTTTATCTGTTATCTTAATAACATCATCAACAAGAGATATATCCATAGTATCAGCTATAAAATCATTACCAATTCCTTCTATATCATAATCAGCATGTTCACCGCCACCAATTGTGGAGCCTACTGGATCAGCTAAAATCCCTTTAACATTAGGATTTTTCTCTTTCAAATATTTTAAAACTCCTGTATATGTACCGCCGCTTCCTGCCCCAGCTATTACATAGTCAATCTGCCCATCAAGATCATCGTATATTTCTTTTCCTGTTGTTTCATAATGAGCAATAGGATTGCTTGGATTTTTAAATTGCTGCAAAGATATAGATTGAGGAATTTGTTTTGTCATCTCATTTGCTTTCTTTTCGGCACCTAACATACCTTCTGAACGAGGTGTATTAACAATTTTTGCCCCTAATGCTCTCATTAGAATTTGTTTTTCTTCAGAAAATTTTTCGGGTACAATAAATATAATATCATAACCTTTGTTTAATGCAGCAAAAGCAATTCCAAGTCCTGTATTTCCGGCTGTTGCCTCTATTATTGACGATCCTTGCTTTAATAATCCTTTGCTTTCAGCATCTTTAATCATATATTTTCCAACTCGGTCTTTTACACTTCCGGACGGATTCCACAATTCTAATTTAGCAAAAAGGCTAAAACCTTCAGGTGTATTCATATAATTCAATTTAACTAACGGTGTATGACCTATTAATTCCTGCATATTTTCATAATACTTCATTTTATATCCTGCTTTCTGTCAATGCATTTTCCAAATCTTGCAATATATCATAACTATTCTCTATTCCTACTGATAAACGGATTAAGCCTTCTGTTATGCCCATTTCAATACGCAAATTTTCAGGAATAGAAGCGTGTGTCATTCTAGAAGGATGGCAAACTAATGATTCTACACCTCCTAAACTTTCAGCAAGTGCTATCAACTTTAAAGCGGCAAAAAATTTGTCCGGACTATAGTTATCTTTAAGTTCAAAAGAAATCATTGCTCCGCCGTTTTTAGCCTGTTTTCTATTTATTTCATAGCCTTTGAAATCAACAAGTCCAGGATAATATACTTTTTTTACTGCGGGATGTTTCAAAAGAAAATCAACTGTAAATTCTGCATTTTCTACATGCCTATCCATCCTTACAGCAAGAGTTTTTATCCCTCTTATTAACAAAAAAGAATCAAATGGTTGTAAAATACCACCTGTAGAATTTTGAA
This sequence comes from Candidatus Gastranaerophilaceae bacterium, assembly GCA_051875035.1. Lineage (GTDB taxonomy): Bacteria > Cyanobacteriota > Vampirovibrionia > Gastranaerophilales > Gastranaerophilaceae > RUG841. The sequence continues at coordinate 4,071 of JBJEGL010000185.1, forward strand.
TAAATCCAATTTTCCTGGCTATTTCATCATTATTAACAACAACCAAACCTGCAACTAAATCGCTATGTCCACCTAGATATTTAGTCGCACTATGTATTACTATATCAGCCCCTAAATCAATGGGTTTTTGAATATATGGGGTCATAAAGGTATTGTCAACAATAGTCAATATATTATTTTGTTTAGCAAGTTCGGAAACAGCTTTTATATCCGTTACTGAAAGCAAAGGATTGGCAGGGCTTTCAATTAAAACTGCTTTAACATCAGGAGTGATTTTAGTTTTGAGTTGTTCTATATCAAAGGTATCCTCGATAGAATAATTAATTCCAAAATTTTTAAATACTTTATCAAAAACTCTAAAAGTACCACCGTACACATTATTTGAAAGTATTACTTTATCACCTGTTTTAAACATACTTATAACTGCAGTAATAGCAGCCATTCCAGATGCAAATGCAAAACCGGCATATCCATTTTCCAATTCAGCAATCAAACTTTCAAGTGCAGACCTTGTTGGATTTCCGGTTCTTGAATATTCATATCCCTTAAATTTTCCTACAGCCTGCTGTATATATGTAGATGTTTGATATATTGGCGTGTTAACAGACCCGGTAAGTTCATCTCCGCTAATCCCTCCGTGAATAAGAGTTGTCTCAAATTTATTGTGTCCAATCATTATTATCTCCTTTTCCAACTAATTATTTTTTATATTTTGCTGTAAGTAAATTTACATTTCTATATGGCTTCAGTGTATATTTTTCGTGATTAACATAAAGTTTCTGAATATCCCGAGGTGTCATATTAACTGTAATATCAAAATTATTTGAAGCCAAAATATGTTCCATATCACAAAAGGAAAATCCTGGTTTCATTTTTTCACATAGTTTTATAATTTTTTGAATGATATGCACGAGCAAGTGCACATATTTTGGCCGTACTGCTTTCACGTTTGTAAAACATTTTAAAAACCTTTCTATAAAGAGAGCTATCTGTATAACATTTTCTACAGACAGCTCTCTGTTATTTATCAAATATTATGAATAAAACAAAAACTAATAAAGTATACTGCTGTCGAATTTTCTACAACAACAGCAACAACAAATGTTATTCATATTAAAAATTTTTTGAATAAATATATGCATTATTAAACCAGTAACAACATATAATACTTTTTTAAGCATAGATAACTAAAAAGAATTTGTCAAGCCTCTTAAAATCAGTTCAATATTATTTATGATTGCAATAAGAATAAATATATTTTATTCAAAATTATTTGTAACTCCATATAAATATTGAACAATTTGTTCAAAATAAGGAATAGATACAGTTCCATTCACAATAATATCCCATTTATGTTTGTGAGGAAGGATATATTTTTCCGAAGCTTCACGAATGTATTTTAACTGTTTTAAAGCATTTTCACGATTTTGATTTCTTGAAGCAGCACGTGCCAAAAATCTTTCTTCCTGCTCTTTTCGGTCTATATCAATATATATTTTGATATCAAAAAGATCATAAACATTGTCATACATTGCAGCAAGTCCTTCAACCGCTATAATTTTTTTTGATTTAGCTGGTAAGGAATGAGGAATATTAACTCCGCTTCCATTTATTAAATATTGAGGTATCATTACATCATGACCTTCTGCCAGCATTTTTAAGTCTTTCTTTAATTGATCTGTCATAAAGTTAGAAGGTGCGTCAAGATCATATCCCGATTCCAAAAATTTATCAAAACTTCCGCATTTTTTGATTAATTCTGAAATATCGTTAAAATAATTGTCTGTACTGATAATTTCCACCGGCAATTCGTATTTATCAACACTCTTTTTAATATGTTCACAAATAGTTGTTTTGCCGCTTGCTGATTCGCCGCAAATACCTATCATTATTTTTTTTTCCGGGTTTTCAATAATTCTTTTTGTAAATCTCGGAACAAAATCTTCTTTAACTTTTTTCACAAAAGGTGTTTCAGCATCTTTGTCGATATTAAGTATATATTCAAATTCTTTTTGAAGAATATAAGCCATCATACCTCTACCCTCTTTTGTCGAAAAATCGGGTTTTTTTATCTTTTTATCAGATATTTTTTTTAGTTTTTGTGTCATTTTATATCATCCGTGTTTCTATTGTTATTAATGTTGTTTAATTTCTTCAGCTTGTTGCTTGAATTGCATTTCATACAAATGCTTATATTCTCCGTTTGGTATCTGCATAAGTTCTTCGTGTGTTCCGAGTTCAACAAGTTTACCTTCATTTATGACGGCAATTCTGTTTGCATTTTGAATTGTTGATAATCTGTGTGCAATAACAAATACTGTTTTATCTTTCATTAAGTTATCCAATGCAGATTGTACAATAGCCTCAGATTCGTTATCAAGTGCAGAAGTTGCTTCATCTAAAATCACAATATCAGATTTTTTTATCATTGCTCTTGCTATAGCAACTCTTTGCTTTTGACCTCCGGAAAGGCTTGTTCCTCTTTCTCCGACGATTGTATCAAGTCCGTTTGGCAGCGAATTTATAAATTCATCAAGGTGTGCTGCTTGTATAACGTTATTAAGTTCTGCTTCTGACGCATCAGGATTTCCCATTAAAATATTCTCTCTGATTGTGCCCGCAAAAAGAAAATTATCCTGGAATACAACAGACATAATATTTCGCAAAGAAGTCTGTGTATAATTTCTTATATCTTCTCCGTCTATTTTGATAGAACCCGATAAAACATCATAAAATCTCGGGATTAAGTTCACAAGAGTTGTCTTGCCTCCGCCGGAATTGCCGACTATTGCCATTGTTTCACCTTTAGCAACGGTTAAATTAAAATCTTTAATTATACGAATACCTTTTTTATATTCAAAGTTTACATCTTCAAAAGATATATTGTGTTCTAAACCTTTTAATTCTTTTGCATCCTCTTTATCTTTTATTTCGGTTTCTAAATCGAAAAGCTCAAAAACTCTGCTTAAAGAAACGAAGAATTGTTGTATTGCGGTTAAAGTATCACCTAAATTTTTCATAGGTTTATACAACATTAACAATGCTGCAAGGAAAGAGGCAAATTTTCCTATGGTCATTTCACCTGTTAAAATTAAGTGATTTCCAAACCATAAGACAATTGCAAATCCGATAGATGCAATAAAAAACATCATGGGCGAAGCAATCGCAACACGCTTCGTTAAAGACATATGTAAATCAAACATCTCTTCAATTTGAGTATTAAAAGTATTGTATTGTCTTTTAGAAAGATTATATGCCGTAATTGTTTTATTTCCGCCGCAAGTTTCAAAGTAATTTGTAGACATATCACCTGTTACGGCAAGGGTTGCATTAGAGGTCCTTAAAATTCTTTTTCTTAAAAGTGCTGCCGGAATAATTGATGCAGACATAACAACCACACCAACAAGAGCAAGCTTCCAGGAATTATAAAGCAATACGCATATTAAAGCTAATGAACCGATTCCGGTTGTTAAAATAGTTTTTATTTGGTCTAAAATCGTTGATGCAGAAATTAAAGGGTCTGTGAAAAATCTTGCTATGATTGTTCCGGAAGAGTTTATGTCATAAAATCTTGTATTTAATGTTAATAATTTTTCATAAGCTTTCTTTTGGACATGGTTTGTAACCTTTTTCATTGTCCAATTTGTTAAATAAACATTTAAATACTTAATTGTGCCTTGAAGAATTGCAAAAGCGACTATCGCAAACGGAATCAAAATTGCATATAAATCCCTTTGCGGTGAAGCAGGGGCGTTTACTACATTATCCATATAAGGACGAATAGCAAGTGCCGTCACTGAATCCAATAATCCTGCCGGTATTGATATTCCGAAATTTAATATTGTTCTGCCTAAAAAAGGTTTTAAAAAAGGGAAAAAACGCATTAATAAGTATTTGTATTGAAAAGATGTTGAAGCTTGTGTTTGCTTCAAAACCAATTTATCTTCCTGTGTATTTATATCTTCCATATTCAATCCAATAAAAAATCTTTATATTATTTTACATCAAATAGAAAATTTTTAAAATATTACACTTTTGTTTAATGTATTTTTTTTGCATAAATTTATAATAGGTGTAGAATAGCCTGTCGGGTTAGTTTAGGGGGGATATAATATGATGAAAAATTTGATTGTAACATTATCTTTATTATTTTTTACAAATT
>JBJEGL010000186.1:0-8227 GCA_051875035.1 Candidatus Gastranaerophilaceae bacterium
ATGTATAAGACAAACCGAAGCAAGAGCTTTGAAAAAATTAAAAAATAATCACTTAACGGAAGAACTTTTCAGTTCATATGTTTGTTAAAAACTAAAAAATCTTTTCTCCTAAAAGCCTCTTAAAAGAGGCTTTTTTATTGTGATTAAAGCACATTTCCAAAGAATAAAAAAACAATTATTTATTACAAATAGTAAAATTTTAATTAAAATTTTACTGAAAAGTCACAAAAACGGGCAGATGTTTGCTATAATAGAGTATTATTAAAGGAGAGTAGATCTATGAGTAATGATATAATTACAGATGAAGAATTTGAAAACATGTTGTCTAAATACGACTATGGTTTTCAAAAAGGAGATCTTGTAAAAGGAATAGTATGCGGGTATGATAATTCCGGAGTTACGGTTGATATAGGTGCAAAAACGGCAGCATTTGTACCGATAAAAGAAGCAAAAGTTGATAATAATGTACCAATAGAAGAAACTTTAAAAAAGAATGAACAATATGAATTTTTAATTATAAAAGAGGAAGATGAAGACGGAAAGTTCCTTCTTTCGTATAAAAAGGTAGCGACAGCATATAACTGGAGAGAATTAGAAGATAAAAAACTTGCTGATGAAACCGTAGAAGGTCTTGTTACGGGAGTTGTAAAAGGCGGTGTTCTTGTAGAAGTTAACGGAGTAAAAGGTTTTGTACCGTCGAGTCATTTAAGAGTGAAAGTTGCAGATGATATAGTTGGTTCAAAACTTGAGCTTAAAATTTTGTCAATGGATGCACAACAGGGTAACTTTATACTTTCAAACAAGAAGGTTTATGCTGAAGATAAAGAAGAAACAAGACGTGATACATTTGCAAAAATTAATGTCGGTGACAAAATCGAAGGTGAAGTTGTAAGAATTACTGACTTTGGTGCATTTATTAATATTGGAGGAATAGACGGTCTGCTTCCTCTTTCACAAATTTCTTGGAAGTGGATAGATCATCCTTCTGATATTTTAAATATTAATGAAACTGTTACGGTGGAAATTATTGGAATTGATTATGATAAACAAAGAGTCAGCCTTAGTTTAAAAAATCTTGAAGCAGATCCTTGGATTCAAGCAAAAGAAAAAATTAAAGAAGGCGATGAAGTTGAAGGTGTTATTACAAGAATTAAACATTTCGGTGCTTTTGTTGAAGTAATTAACGGCGTTGAAGCGTTGTTGCCGAATGCTGATTTAACCGAATGGCAAAATAAAAACAATAAAATTTTGCAGGTTGGAGATAAAATTCAGACAGTTATTTTGAAATTTAACCCTGATGACAGAAGAATAAGCTTAAGTTTGAAATAAGCAGAATAACGATTAATGACAATAAAAATAATTACATTATCAGGTAAACAATTTTGCGGAAAAGATACAGTGGCAAAGATTTTGTTGGAGCGGCTGGAAGGTTTCCGCAGAATTGGTTTGGCTGATGCAATAAAAATAAAATATGCAAATAAAACAGGACTTACTGTTGAAGAAATTGAAAAAAACAAATCAAAATACAGACCCGATCTTATTGCGTTAGGCAATGAAGGCAGGGCAATTAATCCTGATTATTGGATTAACACTATTTTAGAACAAAATAATAATGTTATTGTCCCTGACGTAAGAATGCCTCATGAGGTTGAACGTTTTAAGGAAAATAATGCTTTTTGTATTCGTGTGGAAGCTTCGCAGGAAGCACGCTCAAAAAGAGGCGTATTATCTCGTGAAAATGATTATACAGAAATTGCTCTTGATAATTTTAATAATTGGGATTTCGTAATAGACAATGAAGGTAGTTATGAAGAGCTGCAAGCAAAGATTGACGGCTTGATTTCGGCAATTCTTAAACATTTCGACATATAATTGACAAATGTTTATTATCTGACGTAAAATGTTTACATGATTAAGTCATTTAAAAATAAAGAACTTGAAAAGTTTTATATAAACGGGGATGAAAAAGGTATTGAAGGCGTGGATAAGAAAAGGTTACGCTTAGTTTTAACGCAGCTTGATGCGGCAGATGAGCTTAGAGATTGCAAAATACCTTCTTTTCATTTTACCAAAGTTAAAAATGACGGAACATATTCTATATCAATAGATAATAGAAAAAAATTAATTTTCAAATTAATACCATCCGAAAATTAATTGAAAGGAATAAAAATGGAAATCATGAATCCTCCGCACCCCGGAGAAATATTGAATGAACTTTATATAAAAGAAAACGGTTTGTCTATTTCAAAGACAGCTGCTAATATTGGTATCTCAAGACAGTCATTATCAGAGCTTGTAAACGGAAAAAACGGAATAACTGCACAAACAGCACTCAAATTATCAAAAGCATTTAATACATCTGCAAGATACTGGATGAATTTACAGGCGGTATACGACTTAAATAAAGCACAAAAATCAGTAAATCTTGATGAAATCAAAGAATTTGTTAAATAAAATATATTATTAAAGTTTAGAAAGAAGAGCCTATTTTAAAGGTTCTTTTTTATTACCTGTATTTTGTGTGCAACATCGACACATATTGAATGATTTTTTGCAACCTACCTGCTGCAAGCTGTAAAAGGTTGGTTATATCAAAGATTTAAACTCAATTTCGTAATCAAGTATTTCACAAATTGTCAGGACTTCGTTGTAGCTAAGTATTCCACGTTTCATTCTCGCTGACAAGTTTGACAAAGTATATTTCTTTCCTGTTTTTATAGAGATTGCATTTGCTAACGAAGTCATAGTCATCCCGCGAGTCCCTAATAATAATTTTATTTGTTCTCTTGCTTCTATTCTCATGACGAATATTATACATATGTGTTGAAAACTTGACAAATATAAAAATTTCAACTATAATAATTCTATAATACGTAGAATTATCAACAATAAATGTATTATTGCTTAATTTATCTTAATAAAAAAAGAGGATACATGAATAAAAAGATTTCAATATTATAAAAGCAAAATTTTTACCAATTTGTTACCGTTTGGATAGAGTAAAGTCGTAACAAGAGTAATGAAAAAGATGGAAGTATGGGCTTCCTACCGACTGAAAATAGCTTGTTGTGGTATATCCCGGTCGATAGTAAAAACAATTCCTCCCAAATCAGACTTAAATAATGCAAGGAGAATTATGTCAAATAAAAAGAACTTGAATTATTTAAACAAAAAAGTATCGTGTAAATTGTTAGATGCAATAAGGCTTGTGGAAATTTTAGAAAAATTAAATGATGGAGAAACTCAAGAGGACATTTTAATTTCTATACTAAAATACAAGATAAAAACAGCATTTAAGGATATTGAAGATTGCAGACGAATGATTTAATTTGAAGGTTAATCTTCATTTACATTATATTGTTATTTAACGACTATTTGGGTATCCACAATGTATGAATTATCCAAATAAAAACCCCGCAGGGCTTTCCTACGGGGTTTTTGTTTTAATTTTTGGAAGTATTATGTATTTATCTTCCTTCGCCGACTCTCCAACGCATACCTGCAGTTAAAGCGACACCGTTTCTGCCAATGCTTCTGAACATTGCTTGACCGTATCCGGTAAATCTTTCGCCGTAACGTTTTTGAAGTCCTAAGCCATATTCAAGCCAAGGTTCACTATACATATCCGGTAAAGAAATTCCGTTAGCTTTATTGTTGTTATGACCACCAATATTCCAAAGCATATCAATGCTTACATAGGGTTGCCATCCGTTAGCTGTGTTGCCAATGAATTTAAATCCTGGAGCTAATTGATATGTAAATAAGGATTCACCGTCAATATCAATGTTAGGTGCTGCTTTATAAGAGAATAAGCTTACTGATGAAAGTGACATCATCAAATGAGGTTGAATAATGAATTTACCGTTAGCTAAATTCCAGTTGTAGCCTGTTTTGTTAGCAAGACCGGCTCTAAGCATCCAGAAATCAGCACTGCCGTAGTTAGAATCCTGATCGGCACCGCTTGCACCGATGTTAGCTGTAGTTAAGTTAAAGAAGTCATTTTTGTATAAAGCACCGGTAAGACCGATTGTGCCACCATTTTGGTAAATACCGACACCATCAAATGTTTGGTGAGAACCGTCATATCCGGCATATACACCTAATGTGCCGTCAAAACCGTGACCGAGTTCTTTTACTTTTGATTCAGCTCCGAAATATGCACCATACATGTTGTTTCCGACTTCCGGACCATTTTTAAGCTTAACCTTTTCAAAGATACCATAAGGTCTGAACCATCCGCCTGTTTGGTTTTGAATTAAGTTAGATTGGTCGATAACAATTTTGTCAGCAGAATCAACATCGTATCTTGCATTCTGAGATGCAGCTGCAATTGATGGCATTTCAGCTTCTGCATATTTATTGGCATTCTTATATGCTTCACGTTCATTTTTCGGTAATGCCATTATCATATCTGCATTAGAGAAAGCCAAATTATAAGAATTTAATTGAGTATAATATCCTGCTTGAACTGCAACCGGACCTGCAAGAACATACGGATTGAAGCCTATTCTTGAAAGCATATAGTTGCCGTTTCCGACTGAATTCATTATGTATTTTCCGACAGGAGCGTCAACAAATCCTGTTGATGCTGTAAATACAACGTTAGGATCTATTTCTCTACCTGCATTTGTATTTGCATCATTGAATACATGGAATACTGTGTTATCGTATTTAGGTTCAGTAATGAAATGAATTTTAGAAATATCCAACTTCGTCGGCTGCGTAGCGGTTATGATGCCATTTGCAACAACTTTGTCGGATTGCTGTAATACACCGTTGATATCAATTTTATAATCGGTATCTCCTGTTAAATTCATATTTCCGGCAATTGTTTGAGTGTTAATTTGGTTATTAATCATATTGACGGTTGATCCTGCGGAGAAGTTGCCGCCAATATTCATATTACCGTTCAAATTCAATGTTGCGTGTTTTAGAATAAAGTCTTTTGCAACATTTGATTCACCGTTTAAGGTTAAATATGAATTTTCTCCTTTAACCAAAACAGCATCATTATTATTAATATTAATATTTTTTGCTGTTAAGGTAATGTTTCCGTTGCTTGTTTCGTTAGCAGAACCGATTTTTGTATCAGCAAGAGTTATTGTATCTGCTGTAGAAATTGCTAATGCAGATTTATTATCAACAAGTGTTGTTCCTGTAACGGAAACGGTTCCGTTTTCAATGCCCGCAACACTTGCAACTGCATTATCTGCTAAATTAATACCTACAATATCCATATTAGGATTAATTTTCGTATCATGAAGCGGTTTAAGTGAGATATTTGCATTGCTTTCAGCATTTTGCAAGCTGTATTTTACATTTTGTCCTAATAAAGAATCCGGTTTGACCTCTATTGAGCCGTTGTTAACTTGAACTGTACCGTTGAAATTACTGTTATTTCCGCCAAGTAATAATTTTCCGGAAGCATCTTTTACTAATTTTGCATTGTTAGCAATGTCCGCTGCCTGATTTGCATTTAAGTTTAAAGCTATTTCCTTGTTATTGATTGGTGAATTTTCTGAAACTTTCAATACAACAGCTGTATTGTCACCGAGATTTGTTGTTAAACTTAATGGTGCATCTGGGTTTGCAATTACATTAATATTATCTCCGATTGTTAATACGCCGACATTGTTTTCCGCATTTGCGTTTCTCAATGTAATCGTATTTTCTCCGGATAAATTAATATTAATTGTTTCTTCTTTATTATAAGCTGTGTCACCCAGAGTTAAGTTAGTAATTAATTGATTTGTGCCGTCATTACCTATAATCAAATTGTTAGCTGTTGATGTTACATTCGCATTTTTGTTCAGTGCTAAACTTGAATTTTCTAAATTGAATGAAATATTTTGATTTTCACCAACTTTAACTTGTTTTGCAGATAAATCAGCATTAGTATTTTTCAAATCTGTTGCTAATGTAGAATTTACAACAGGTATGTCGATATTTGCGGTATTTGTAATATTAATATCGTCTGCAAGTTTTAACTCACCGCCTGTTATTTGAGTTGTAACTCCGTCTCCAAAGAATGTTGAACCGGAAGTAAATTCAACAGTTCCTGCATTTTGAATATACTTTCCGACAAAACCGGAATTATCTCCTGTTAACTGAACAAGACCGAGATTTTGTTCAGTTTCTGTATTAACTTTTGATATTGTACCGTTTCCAGAGATTTTAGAATTAACAACTACTGTTTTTTCATTATTTTTGAAGTTAACAACAGCATTTTCATCTAATGTTATCAAAGAACCTTCTAAAGCTTTAGCACCGTCTTTTAAAGTTAATGCTCCGTTTTCAAGATTAATATCAGCATTGTTTCCGATAGTTGCATCTTGGATTGTTAAAGATTTAATTCCTTGATTAGCTGTTTGTCCTATTTCAATTTTTGCGGTTTCAGTATCTGCGTTTGCTGCCGAAAGAACATAACCGTTATTCAAAGTAACATTCGCTTTAGAAAGACTAATATTCTTTGTTCCGTATTTTACAGATCCGTTTTCACGAGCAAAGACAGCTTCTTCTATTGAAGATACATCATTCGGATTGAAAGCAACGGAACCGTTATTGTTAACATCAATGTCTGAAGTAAGCTGTGCTCCTTGATTGAAGTTAAGAATACCATTGTTTGTAACTGAACTTCCTATTTGTGTGTTAAAGAATTTGTTGTTGACATTTACTGTACCGTTGCTTTGGTTATAGTTAACGTTTACTTTGCTCATATCAACATTAAGATTTACAATAGGATTTTCATTAATAACAATATTTGCAATATTATCTTCTAAAGTAGCTAATTCTCTGTCAACAGTAATTATTTCTTTACCCGCAAAGGAAAGTGTTGAATTATTGTCAAGTGAAATAGCTTTTTCGGAACTTCCAATTATAATATCTCCACCGACTGCATCAAATTTTAATTCTCCATTTGTATGTACATTAATGTCAGTATATGGACCTACGGAAATTTTTCCGTTAATAATTTTGTATACAGGGTTGCCTTCATCATCCAAAACAGGTGTTCCATCTTCTTCATTTAATACAGCTTCATTTCTGGAAGTTGATGAAATTGTTAATGAAGAGCTTAATCCTTCAGCATTTCCTATATTTATTGTTGTGTTCTTGGCTTCTGCATCTTCTGTAGGTGCAGTACCATCAATACTATAATTGAAACCCTTTATGTTATTTCCTGCATTTGTGGCATTTATCACTGAAGCAGATATTTGGTTTCCGTTATCTCCTTCAATAATACCGTTTCCTGTAAGATTGATTGTATTTTCGGCTGTTATATTAACATTTTTGCCTAAAGCCAATGTTGAATTTGTTATATTTGAAGTACCTTGGAAATAAGACGAATTATCTGCAAATTCGGTTTTACCTGCGGTTTGATTATAAATTCCGGTAAAATCTGAAGAGTCACCGCTCAATACAACATTGCCTGCTTGATTTTTGTTAATTATCCCTGTTCCGATGAAGTCGGAGCCGACTGTAATTGTTGAATCAGCAGTATTTGAAAAATTAACGGTTGATAAATCATCAATTGTGACGGTGGAAAATTCTTTAGCAGAAGAACCGTTATCAAAAGTTAAAGAAGAACCATTTGAAAGATTCAAGTCGGTCTCTTCATCGATACTTGCATTTTTTAACGTTAAAGAATTGACTCCGTTGTTTCCTTTTACAATTTCAATTTTTGCGGTTTCCGTATCAGCATTTGCCGAAGAAAGGGAATAACCGTTGTTTAAAGTAACGGCAGCTTCTTTAAGAGAAATTTTATTATCACCATATTTGATGTATCCGCCGTCTTTTGAAAATTTAGCGTCTGTAATTGCGGTTACTTCGTTTGCATTAAAAGTAACAAGACCTTCGTTTACAGTCAAATTATCGGTTGAAATAGATGATCCGTCATTAAAATTCAATACGGAATCTTTGCCGGCAACACTGTCTGTCGTTGTTGCAAAAAATGCATTATTAACATTAACTGTTCCTGCATTTTGAGTATATTTAACATTAGCACCACTCATATCATTATTGATATTTACAACAGACGTTGCATTACCGATTACGGCAACATTTCCAGTTGCATCATTAGCAGTTTTAATTGAATTACCAAGGTTAACGGTATTTGAACCTGCCAAAGTTACAGTTGCATTATTTGCGAGAGAAACTGCATTATTTGATTTTTCAAGTGTAATGTCTCCGCCTGCTGCATCAAAAATAAGGTTTCCGTTAGAAAGAACAT
>JBJEGL010000187.1:0-2204 GCA_051875035.1 Candidatus Gastranaerophilaceae bacterium
CCATTTATAAAACCTTTTGTTTGTCTATTCATTTTATCTCCCCAAAAAAATATTCCGGGTTCTTCCTCAATTCGATATTTTCCGCTTTTAAGTAAATACTTATTTACGAATTTTGATGTTTCAAACTGATGTTTCATTTGAGGATGAAGCTTATAAACACCGTTGTAGAACCATTTTTGCATAGACGGAGTATTATTGTTTGCTCCGTTTATATAAATAAATTTAACAGATTGTTCTGCACTATATTCGGCAAGAGCACTTTTTGTGGAAAAGATTGTTATAAGTACTATAGACAAAATAAAAAATATCTTTTTCATAATAAATAGATTATACAATTAAATGACAAATTTTTATTTATTTTTTTTAATTTGTATAGTTTTTGTAATAATTTATTTTAATGATAGATTTTCAATAGTGTTTGTTTTAATATATTTGTATTGCAGATTGTGTGATTGGAGAATTATGGGTACATTTACGGGTATTATAGGTATAGTTTTATTTTTAGCAATTGCTTTTTTAATGTCTAATAACAAAAAACGTATAAATTTAAAAACTGTCGGCGTTGGATTACTTTTACAAATTTTGCTGGCATTTTTTATTTTGAAGGTTCCCGTTGGTGTAAAAATTTTCTCTTTAGTTGCCAAAGTAATTAATAAAATATTGGATGCCTCTATGGAAGGTGCGGTATTTACTTTCGGATGGTTATGTGATGACTTTTCGAATCATTTTATATACGCACTTATGTTAATTGCAACAATGATTTTTATTATGGCTCTTGTAAATATTCTTTATTACTATGGAATAATGCAAAGAGTTATTTTAATTCTCGGCAAAATAATGAATAAAATAATGGATGTAAGCGGTGCCGAAGCACTTTCAAATTGTGCGAGTCCGTTTGTCGGAAATGTTGGTGCTCAATCTATGATAAAACCTTATTTACCTAATCTTACACGTTCAGAGTTATTGGCTTCAATGACCGGTTCAACAGCTTGTTTATCTGCCGGTTGTCTTGCTATGTATTCAGGGTTTGGTATTCCTCTTGAATATCTTCTTGCGGCTTCTGTAATGTCTGCTCCGGGTGCTTTTGTAATCTCAAAAATTGTTTATCCGGAAGTTGATGTTCCGCAAACAAAAGATAATTTTAAAATAAGCAGAAGAAGAACTGATGCAAATGTGCTTGCTGCAATTTCAAAAGGTGCAAGTGACGGCATGAAGGTTTCTTTAAATATTATTGCTTCGCTAATAGCATTGATTGCTTTAATTACATTTTGTAATTTTATACTTGCGAAATGCGGTTCTTTTATAGTATCTGCTTTGCATTTTAATTTGACTAATATTGGTATTGATTTAAATAATTTATCAATAGAAATGCTCCTCGGAAAATTATTCTCGGTATTTTCAGCAGCTATGGGTACAACCTGGGGGCATATTGAACAAGTCGGAACGTTAATCGGTCAAAAATTTGTTCTTAACGAATGCGTTTCTTACCTTGATATGAAAGAATTGATGGCAGTGAATGCTATGGATCAAAAGAGTATTGCCATTGCTACATTTGCATTAGCAGGTTTTGCAAACCTTTCAACTGTTGCTATACAAATAAGCGGTATTGGTGAACTTGCTCCGAATCAAAGAAAAAATCTTGCAAGATTTGGTGTAAAAGCTTTGATTTGCGGAACTTTAACATCTTATGTTTCGGCTTGTATAGCAGGAATTGTCGTTAGTTTATAGGCGAAAATCATGAATCCGTCGAATGGCAGGAGATTACCAACAACCAATAGAAAAAGACGACCTTCAGGTTTTAAGAAAAAAGGAAAACAACCTGAACCGGAGAAGAAACAATCAAGTGCAATAGTAGCGTTAAAACTTACTATTGCAGTTGTTTTAGTTGCCGCAATTCCGTTTGTTTTTATGAACCCCAATATCTCTTTAGGGTCATTGGATTCTATGAGAAAAGGAATTTTTGCGATGGAAATTTCTCTTTCCGGTAATAAAGTAACTCCAAATGGATTTTCAAAAGCTGTACAATTGCAAGATGTGAGACTTGTAAAATTGTATTTACGCTCCGGAGTTGATTTGAATCAAGTTGACAACAAAGGTATTTCACCGTTATGTTATGCAGCTTTTTTAGGCAGCACGGATATTGTTAAGTTACTTTTAAATGAAGATGTTGACATTGGTGTTAAAAATTTATCAGACGGTTTTAC
>JBJEGL010000188.1:0-2198 GCA_051875035.1 Candidatus Gastranaerophilaceae bacterium
CCAACACTGTCTTGCTGTTTGCCCGACAGGAGCATTATCCATACTTGGTAAAAATCCTAAAAATTCCGAAAAAATCGAAATAAATCACAATCCGAATAATGTTTTAAATCTTATTCAATCAAGAAGAAGTATACGACAATTTAAAAAAGAAAATGTCGATAAACAAATCATTAAACAACTCCAAAACATGCTAAAATGGGTACCAACAGGATGCAATGACCATCGACTTGCATTTACCTTTATAGATAATAGTGATGCACTTGCACGATTTCGAAATCTCACATACAAAAAATTAAAAGAAATATATGCTCAAAAGCCTTTCCCAAAAGAAGCTTCAAAACTGCTTCGTTTCAAAGATGCAATAGAAGAGGGAAAAGACCCTATTTTCCGAAATGCACCGCATATGGTTATTGTATCTTCACCAACGGATGCTCCCTGTCAATCAATTGACCCGATAATTGCATTAAGTTATTTTGAACTTTATGCTCAGTCTCTAAATCTCGGAACTTTATGGTGTGGTTTAGCATTTTACTGCTTAGATATGTCAGAAGAACTTGTTAAAGAATTAAATATTCCGGATAATTATAGCCCAAAATACTGTATGCTGTTCGGATATCCGAATGTTACATACAAAAGATGTATCCAGCCGGATGAATATAAAATAAATACGTATAATAACTTTTCTATTAAATGGGAATCTTTTGTCAAAAAATTGAAAAATTTTGTTAATAAAATTCTAAATTAATATCTCTCACGAGTTAATTGCCACAAGCATACATAAACAACTTCTTTTTAGATGACAAAATACCGTTTAAATTTCAGCAGGGTATTTTTGTTTATGATATTGTGATACGTGTAAATATTTTGAACAGGAGATTTTAAATGTATTGCACAAAAAAAATTAATGAAGATTTATTTTGGATTGGTGCTAACGACAGACACCTTGCATTTTTTGAAAATATTTATCCTATCGAAAAAGGTGTTTCTTATAATTCATATATTTTAAAAGATGAAAAAAATGTATTATTAGATACCGTTGATAAGTCTGTTTCAATACAATTTTTTGAAAATTTACAACACGAACTTGACGGAAAAAAACTTGATTATATTATAGTAAACCATATGGAGCCTGACCACGCAGCAACTTTAGAAGAAACGGTCAGAAAATATCCTGAAGCTGTAATTGTTTGTAATAAAAAAACTCAAGCAATGATAAAGCAATTTTTTGATTTTGATATAGACTCAAGATTACACCTCGTTTCAGAAGGCGAAACTTTAAATACAGGCAGACATACATTAACTTTTCTTATGGCTCCAATGGTTCATTGGCCGGAAGTTATGGTTACTTATGATATTACTGATAAAACACTGTTTTCGGCAGATGCGTTCGGAACATTCGGTGCTTTAAGCGGAAATATTTACGCAGATGAGGTGAATTTTGAAAATGAATGGCTTGATGAAGCAAGAAGATATTACACAAATATCGTAGGCAAATACGGTATACAAGTACAAGCACTTTTGAAAAAAGCTGCAACCGTTGAAATTAATAAAATCTGCCCGCTTCATGGTCCTATATGGAGAAAGTCTATTTACTGGTTCATTGATAAATACCAAAAATGGAGTACCTACACCCCGGAAATTAATTCAGTCTTAATTTTAGTAGGCACAATATACGGGCATACAGAAAATGCAGCAGAAATTTTAGCCTCTGAACTCGCAGACAAAGGAATTTCAAACATTAAAATATATGACGTTACCAAAACTCATCCCTCCGTTATTGTTTCGGAAGCATTCAAATACAGCCATATAGTTTTTGCTTCGTCAACATATAATGCAGGTATTTTCTCACCAATGGAAACCGTTCTGCTTGACATAAAAGCACACAATCTTCAAAACAGAACAACCGCAATTATGTACAACGGTTCTTGGGCACCAATGTCAGAAACTGCAATTAAGAACATTATTGAATCGATTAAAAACACTGTTATTCTTGATAATACGGTAAAAATCACTTCAGCAGTGAAAGATGATATTCGAAACGGAATTAGTGCATTAGCAAATGCTATCGTTGCTTCACTCGAAAAATAAAACAGATAATAATTTATAAAAATGAAGCCTGCTTTATCTTAAGCAGGCTTTTGAATATCTATTATTTAGTTATTGCTTAATATTCAAGTTTTCAGTTAATTGAATTAAAA
>JBJEGL010000189.1:0-8199 GCA_051875035.1 Candidatus Gastranaerophilaceae bacterium
TATATAAATATTTTCTTCTCCGTCAACTTGAAATACATCCCCGATTTTTCTTGAAGAAAGTGCTTCCTCAGGAGTTTTTAATGTAGGTACAAAAGCCTCTTTTTCATCTTTTTTCTCTATGTAGCTGTCATAAAGCAATTCTAAATCTTTTTCATAATCATCAGACATAATGCCTTGATTACAGAAATATAACAATGCAGAATAATGAACTTTTTTATTTTCAACAAGATTAAGAAGCATTTCTACATTACTTGTCTCAACATTGTTTTTAGACATTGTATTGATAAGTCCGTTTATAACTTTTTGTCCTTCTTCATCTTGTTCAAATGCCTTAATAACTTGCCCCGTAATCGGTAATGAGTGTAAATAATTGTTGATTTCTTCTCTTTGTTGAGCTTCAACTGTTTTAACGGGATTGCTTTTTTGATGAGAAACGGTCTGAATACCATTCATAGAACGCAATAACTCGGCAGACGGATACACACCGCTGCCTTCTTTTTGTTTAACTTCAACAGGTGCAACGGTATTTGCCGCAACTGCTTTTTGAGGTTTAATAATTGTATTTTGCGTGTTTATTCTTGAAATATCGACCATTTTTCTCTCATTCGAAAATAAAAAGCTGCATGCTCCCATACTTGTTATCGACACTATATCCAAAAACTTTAATAAAAATTTTAGATACAAAAAATCCCCATACAGAATTTTGTACAGGGATTTTTTAAATAATATTTATCCGCTTATTATTTTGCAAGATATTCGTTAATAGCTGCAGCAGCTCTCTTACCTGCACCCATTGCATTAATTGCGTTTGAAGTACCTGTCGGAGCTACGTCACCACCGGCATAAACACCGTCAATTGTTGTTTTTCCTGTTTCTGCATCAATAACGATATAGCCTTTTCTGTCTGTTTCAAGATTCAAACCTTCTGCCGCAACCGAAGATTGAATTATCGGGTTCGGACCTGTTCCTAATGCAACGATAAAAGTATCAACTTCATCTTCAACATAATTTCCTGTTGCAACAGGGCTTCTTCTTCCTGATTCATCAGGTTCGCCAAGTTCCATAATTTCAAGTTTTGCTGTTTTTACAAAACCGTTTTCACCTTTTAATTCAACAGGATTATGTAAGAATTGGAAAATAACTCCTTCTTCTTTTGCGTGTCTGATTTCTTCAAGACGAGCAGGAAGTTCTGCTTCGGTTCTTCTGTATACAATTTTTACACTTTCAAAACCGACTCTGACAGCAACTCTCGCTGCATCCATTGCAACATTACCGCCACCAACAATAATAGCTCTTTTGCCTGTCTTCAACGGTGTAGGAGTTTCTTCTCTATTTGCACCCATCAAGTTAACTCTTGTTAAAAATTCATTTGCAGAATATACTCCGTTAAGGTTCTCTCCCGGAATATTCAGCATTTTCGGTAAACCTGCTCCTGAGCATATAAAAATTGCATCAAATCCATCTTTTTTTAATTGTTGAATTGTAATTGATTTTCCTGCAACAACGTTTGTATGAAATTCTACACCTAATTTTTTAAGAGAATCTATTTCTCTGTCCAAAAATTTTCTCGGAAGTCTGAAAGGAGGAATACCGTATCTTAAAACACCGCCTAATTTATGAAGTGCTTCAAATACAACAACTTTATGTCCTGCTTTTCTTAAATCGGCAGCAGCTGTGATGCCTGCACATCCTGAACCGATAATTGCAACTTTTTTACCGGTTTCGGGAGCAACTTCAGCTTTTGCATCGGTATTATCTCCGACATATCTTTCCAATGCTCCGATTGCTATTGGTTCACCTTTTATTCCTAATATACATTTTCCTTCACATTGACGTTCTTGAGGACAAACTCTGCCGCATACCGACGGAAGAAAACTTGTATTTCTGATAATATCACCTGCTTTTTCAAGATTGTCTTCTTTTACAGCTGCGATAAATTCAGGAATATTAATATTTACCGGGCATCCTGTTACACATTTTGCATTCTTACAATGCAAACATCTTGATGCTTCAAGTTTTACTTGTTCTGCAGTAAGATTGCTTTCAACTGCATCAAAATTATTTCTTCTCAACATCGGATCTTGTTCGTGTTGACGTTGTCTTTTCGGTTTTTCACTCATGTTCCATGCTTCCTTTTATTATACTTTTTTATACATTATACCAAGATTAAACTTATTTTTACATATAGTTCTTATTTTTATTAATTATTTATTTCAATTTCTTCCTCTTTAGAGTTTATCAAAACAACTGCTGCTGACAACCAAAAAATTAATTGTATTTGCGGTCTAAAATATACCGTATCTACAAATCCGTGGACAAGTACACCTATTATGCTTATTATTCCAAATACTAATACTATTTGTTTTTTTAATTCTTTAGATTTCAAAAATGAACTTATTCCGTTAAAAAGTAAAAAGCCAATAAAGCATATATAAAATATTAACGCAAATATTCCGCCTTCTACCGCTGTTTCCAAAAATATTGAATATGCACTTAAAGCATCAAATCCCGAACGCATATATAATCCGTAAATTTCCCGAAAAACTTTGTTTCCGCAGCCTATACCCAATAATATGTTATCTTGAAACATTTGTATTGAAGATTGGTATACGTTCATTCTGAAAGATGTTGAACTGTCATTCCTCATTGCAAAAATAGATAAAATCCTGTGAGATATCTTCGGAACACATACCATTATCGCAACAGTTAATCCGCATAACCATATAATGATAGCATTTTTATGGACATTAATAACTGCAAACGTTTTAGGATAATGAATTTCCATTATTTTGTATGCAAAATATAAGGTAGTGCAAATCATAATAAACAGGGCTATATACGCACCTCGGCATCCGGTCATAAATATTGCGGGAATAACTGCAGCCGAAAAAATTGCCCCTGTAATAAATCTAATTTTCTTATTTTCGACAAATGAAAGTGCTGTATACATCCATAAGAACGGTGCCGCAGCAATTAAATATCCGCCAAGCAAATTGGGGTTTGATGGTTTCAAAGTTCCGTATACTCTTGTAAGAACAAGTTCGGGATTTAATCTTGATGTATCTTGCCACGTTGCAGCACTCATTACATCAAAGCTGTTTTGCAAAAATGCAACAACTACTTCAAAACTTACAAATAATCCTACTACTGCCGCAACAACAGGAATTTTTTCCTTATGCAATCTTAAATATTGTAATATTCCACAAAAATATATCAAATATAATATTGTCTTTGACAAGCCTATCATACTCGCATAAGGCATTGTAGAATTAATTGTACTCGCTGTATTGAGGAAAAAATACAATAATAAATATAAAAGACTTTGATTTAATTCAATTTTTGCACCTTTTTTCAACAATAATGTCAATAAATATAATATGCCGATACAACAAAGAATCGGGGCAGTATAAGCGTTGCTTGCTGTAATTGATACCATAAGCGATAAGCAAACAAATAGAAATAATATATTGTCTATATTTGATAAAATATATGATTTTTGAACAAACAAATCTGCTTTGTCCTGTATTTTAGACAAAATATCATTTGTGAAATTTAATATTTTACTGTCCAAAGCCATTATATTCTCTTATTTATTACTTGTTTTTTGTTGTTCTTGTGTTTGTGGTTGCTCTTGTATTTGAGTTTCTTCTGCCTGTACTTCTGTTTGTTTTTTTTGTTCAATAAACTGAACGTTTGAAATCACACCTGTATACTTGTATTTTTGACCTTCTAAAATTACAGGAATACCCATTTTTACTTTATTGCCGCCAACAACAGCACCATCTTCAGTTATTTTAGCTTTATCTTGCAGTGTAACCGTGAAATCATAAACAAAAGGATGAGAAATATCATCTACCGGTTCATATTCACCTTTTTTTGCCGTTTCCAGCAATATTTTTCTTCTGTCAAATCTGACATCCGTTATTTTTAATTTTTTATATGGTACATTTCTAATGGTTATAAAAGTATTTTCTCCGGGTACAAACGGTGAAACCGTATCAGTTGTCGTTACTCCACGAAAAAATACCGTAAATGCGATGTCTTTTTCTTCTAAAATAGGTGATTTGGACAAATTTTTATTTAGTCCGAACATAGTTAAAACTGCTGCAAGCAAAATAACTACAACGCCTAAAATAATTATACAATCTGCTTTTTTAAAATTTTCAAATGGTGTTTTCATATTTATCCTCTGAATTTTTCAAAATTAATTTTATTTGCCGCTTTAATAAGCTCTTTTACATTTGTTGTTGCACATCCGAATGTGCGGATTACTATGCTTGCTGCAAGATTTCCGATAATTGCCGCATGTTTTGGCGATAATCCCGCCGCAAGACCA
Organism: Candidatus Gastranaerophilaceae bacterium; assembly: GCA_051875035.1. GTDB lineage: Bacteria > Cyanobacteriota > Vampirovibrionia > Gastranaerophilales > Gastranaerophilaceae > RUG841. The sequence goes on from JBJEGL010000189.1 coordinate 4,337, forward strand.
AGCGTAAATGTAGCAACAACAGTATCCCCTGCCCCTGTTACATCAAAAACATCCGTTTTATTAAATACAGGAATCGGGCTGTATGTACCGTCTTTTTCAAATACTGCCATTCCGTCACCGCCCCTTGTTATAAGCATTAAATCCGCATCAGAATCTTCTATAAGTTTTTTACCTGCTTTTGCCAAAGAATCTTCATCCTTTATAAAAAATCCCACGAATTTTTCCGTATCGGGCTGATTAGGTGTCATAGCCGTCACACCTTTGTATCTTTGCATATCTTTTTGAACATCTGCAACAATAATTTTGTTTTCTGCTTTTGCTGCATCAACGGCAGTTTTTATTACTCTGTCCGTTAACATTCCGAGATGATAATCCGACAAAATTACTGCATCAAAATTTGGAATTGCCTTTTTAATATTTTCGCAAACTTTATCTTCTGTTTCTTTACTCAACGGTTCTTTGGTTTCTCTGTCAATTCTCACTATCTGCTGTGTTACTGATTGAGAACAGGAACCCGAAATTCTCGTTTTTACGGTAGTTGGTCTTTCAGAGGCAAGAACCATATAAGAGGTATCAACATTAGCTTCTTTAAAAGCTTGCAGCAAAACATTCCCGTAATAATCGTCACCATACGTTCCTATAATTGATACTTTGCCTCCGTTTAAAGATGAAATATTATGTGCAGCATTCGATGCAGCACCTAATATAATTTTTGTTTGCGTATGACGTAAAATTAATACGGGTGCTTCCCTGGAGATTCTCTCAGTATCTCCGTATATCATTTCATCAATTGCCGCATCTCCTATAACCAAAACTTTCGGTTTCTTTATTTTGGTTATGTCTATTTTGATTATTTCTTTATCTGCTAAAAACAATATTTTTCTCCGGAGTTTCTTTTATTTTATTCTATGGTATAATACTATCATAAATCAGATTTTCTTAGTAATTGTAACAGAAAATATTTATTTTTATAAACTATCAAGATTTGATTTTAAAAAGATTTTTAAAAAATTTATGAAAAATTATTCTACAAAACCACAATTTAAAGACAAAAAAACATTTGTCGGTATTTCTTTCTCCTCTATAGCAACAAATGAATCTGCTGTTGCCGTACTTGATAATAACTTGAATCTCTTGCTTATGGATAAGCTCTATACTTTGCAAGATGTTTCTTATTTCCTTAAAAATTTTCAAGGTGTACAAAACTCCATGATTGCAATTTCTCTTGCCAAAAACGAGGTTATGATAGGCAGCCGTTGGAAATATCTTTCCAGAATTTATCATCCAGTTAATCTTAATTCCCGTATAAAAAATCGGGACTCCTGGGCTGACAGATTTTCCAAAAAAGGTACTGATTTATTTACCGAACTTAAAAATGAAGGCTATTCAATCTACCGGTTTGATATCCATAATGCAAAAATAGCTTTCGGCTGCAACGAAGCTTTCCTCGACAGAACTCCCGCCGATTGCAAAGCTCTTCAATCAGGTTTAAAGTACAAATTAAACCTCGAACATCTGCCCTCAAATATGCTTCCTGTTGCTGAATTAGAAGCCGTTTTAGGTGCATATACCGCTTTTGCTTATACAAAAAATTGTCAAGATTTTAATTGCCAAAAATTATTTGATTTCCATAACTTAGATGTTATCGGTTTTCGTCATGGTGTTTGATTAATCCCGTTTAATACTCCGTCTATTGAAATAATCCCCGCATCAAAAAGTATTTGCACCTGCGAAATATTAAAATCTGTTATGTTTTGCGTTAATCCGACCTGTGCATTTACTTTTAAACTTTGTGCCTGTAATACATCTATAAATGTCTGTATTCCCGCATTCATCAATACTATCGAACTTTCAAGACTCTTATCCGATGCAAAAACTTCTTTCTTTGATGAATCTATTCGTTCATTCGCACTTTTTGCTTTTTGTGTTGAATTTATTATACTTTCTTCTATATTTCTTGAATGCTGGATTAAATTCAATTGCTCTGATTTTATCTTATAATTCGCGGATTTTACCTGTGTAAGAGTATTAACTCCCAAATTTTTTCCAAGCGGTGCTACAACATTTATTGAAAAAGTATCACTTGGAAATGTTCCGACTCTCTTCGTTCCGTATCGGGCATGGACATAGGTAAATTTAACATCCGGAACAAATTCCGTAAAAATAGCATTCCTTTCTGCCTTTAAAGCATCAATTTGTTTTCTTTCCGCCACCAAGTCTTGTCGTGCGGTTTTTGATTTATCTATTAAACAATCAAGTTCTTCATCAATTAATTTCTTTTTAACAATCGATATTTCTTCAGGATAAACAGGTATAGTAACATCAATCCCCATATAATTTGCAAGTTTTGCTTGAGCCACTCTTATTGCATTGAATGCCGTTATAAACTCTTGTTTTGCTTTTGCATGTTCCGCTTCTGCTCTATATATATCAAATCTTGTTCCAACTCCTGCATGATACCTTGCTGTTGTCAAATCAAGCTGAGCTTGTCTGTCTATTAAATTTGTTGTGTATATATCAAGTTCTGCTTTCTTTTGCAAAAGTTCATAGTAACTTACAGCTGTATTTAAAATCGTTTCATCTCTCGAGAATTTCAAAAGAGCTTCAGCCGATTGATGGAGATATCTTCTTTGAATCACATCAAAAATAACTTTTCCTCTTTCAAAAGCACTCCAATCTAATGTCATAAAACTCGATAGAGGATTTTCCGATACTTCATCAGGTACAATACCGCCAACAAGATATGTTCCGGAAAGCCATTCTGATGTATATGAATACTGTAAATTTGGCAAAAGTCGTGAATAAGCATTTGCTTCATTCCACAAATTCTGCCGCTCAACTGCTTTTTTCTGCTTTATATTATAATTATTTGCAACAGCTATTTTAAGGCATTTTTCCAATGTTATAGGCACTAATGTTACATTTAAATTCTTTTCAAGCTCTTTATCAATCTCTTTTTGCCTTTGTTGTGCAAAAACAGAATCATCGCCTGCAAGAGTTCTATCTATAAAGTCATCCCTCTTGTAATCCCATATTGTTTTTTCAGCCTGACTATTCGTGTGATTTTCCTCTTCAGCAAAAATAGGGCTTTGAATGAGCGTTAATATAATTATTAAAATACGGAAAACAATTTTCATACCGTTACGGTACGTAAAAAATAACTATTTTTGTTATATCCTTTCGGGCAATATTTAATGGCTATTTTTATTTGCTTCCAATTTTTTTACACGAATTTGAACATCTTCTATTAATTTTCTGTTAATACCTAATAAATCAGCAATTACTCCCAAAATAGCAGTCTGGAAACCAATTACAATTAATATCGTTGAAAATATTAATGATTGAAGATGCTGTCCGCCAATACCTGTCAGATATCCTAAAATAAATCTTAACCAAATTAAACATCCTACAATAAATAAGACACCACCAATTATTGCAAAAAATCTGAACGGTCTGTATATTATAAACATTCTGAGAACCGTAATTCCGGAATTTTTTACATAAGAAAATACATTTTTAACAAGACGTGATTTTCTGAAACCTTGGTTTGTTCTTATCGGAACAGATTCTATTGTAAGACCTTTTGATTTAGATTGCATTATTGTTTCAATGGTATATGTATAATTGTCAAAAACATTCATCATCATCGCAGCTTTTCTTGAAAAAGCTCTAAATCCGCTCGGTGCATCTTCTGTTCCGGTACTACTCAACAACCTTACAACTTTTGATCCGATTTTTTGTAAAAGTTTTTTTATAAAAGAAAACTGCTTTATTCTGCTGACAGGACGTGTTCCGATAACAATGTCAGCTTTATTATTTACAATAGGCCAAATTAACTTATCAATATCATCCGCATTATATTG
>JBJEGL010000190.1:0-8176 GCA_051875035.1 Candidatus Gastranaerophilaceae bacterium
GTATTAAGACACGTTGCCTTTTTGGGCGGGCAAGCACCTGCCATTAAGGGGCTGGAGCAATTTTGCTTTGCGGACTGTGAGCCTTGTGTGGAGACTGACATAATTATAAATTTTCAGGCAAGCGAACAAAAAGAAGGAGATTTAATGGACGAAACAATGCAAAAAGAGCTTGACGCTAAAGATAAAAGAATAAAAGAACTTGAAGCGGCTCTTGAAAAAGAAAAACAAGATAAATTAACAAAAGAATTTGAAGACTTTTGTGATGAAGCTGTAAAAAAAGGAAATATTTTACCCTGTGAAAAAGCAAGTGTTATGAATATTTTACAGGCTTGCAGCAGAGAAACTCTAAACTTTGAAGATGGAAGCGAAAAGAAAGCGGAAGATATTTTTAAAAATTTTATTAACGGATTAACAAGAATTGATTTTGAAGAAGTCGCAACGCAAAAAAATGTTGCAATTTCGAATAATTCCGTTGATTTTCAGTCGGCAGATTCAATTAGGCAGGGTATTGTCCTTATTCAAAATGAATATAAACAAAAAGGAATAGAATTGTCTGCACAAGAGGCATTATCTGTTTTGGAAAAAAAGGAGTAAAAAATGCGTACATATCGAAATCAAAAAGCAATTACCGCACACAGATTTGTTAAATTTGCAGACGGATTTGTAGAAAATTCAATATCTGCAAAAGATGATATTGTCGGTATTTCTGACATTGTAAATTCACAAGCGGATGATTTCGCTGAAATTTATTTGCCCGGAGAGCTTGCGGAAATTGAGGCGGGCGGAACTTTTGAAGCAGGAGATGCTTTAACTTCCGACACACAGGGGAGAGCCGTTAAAGCACAAGCAGGTGATAATATCGGGGCTGTTGCAACTGATGCTGCTTCATCAGGTGATGTAGTAGAAGTAATCGTTTCACTGCAAAGGTTTATTGCAGCGGAAGAAACGAACGAAAATGACCAAATAAATCAATCAGAGCAAAATAATTAACAAAGGAGATAAAAATGTCAGAAGATTTAGTTCAAATAAGACCTGATTTAACGGCACTTGCTGTTTTATACAGAAATGAAACCTGTATTGCCGATGATATATTTAAAACAATTCCCGTAACTTCAAGGTCTTTTGAATATTTCAAATATGATAAAAAGAACAATTTAACTGTTCCTGAAACTATTATAGGCAGAGATGGTGAACCTAAAAGAGTTTATGGTACGGGAAAACCCGAAACGGATACAGTCGAAGAGCATTCTCTTGAAGAACCGGTATCAAAAGCACGTCAAAAAGAAGCTTTACAGGCACAAAATAAAAGAAATTTGAAACAAGATGCAACATTAAGACTTACCGATTTATTAAAAATCCGAAAAGAAATAACCGTTGCAAATATGTTGTCTAATACATCAGTTTATGCCGGTAATTATAAAACATTATCAGCAAACGAAAAAATTGATAACGATAATGTGAATGTTGTTAAATTACTCCGAAGCGGTATTAAAAATATTTTTTACAAGCCGAATACAATGATTTGCTCAAAGGATGCCTTTTATGCTTTACAGGAAAACCCTTATGTTGTTTCTGCCGTTAACAAACAAGATACAAAAGCAGGGGTAGCTTCTGAAGAAGAAATAAAAAAGCTTTTCAGAATTAATAAAATTTTAATTGGGGAAAGCGTACATAATACTTCGAAAAAAGAAGCTGCACCAAACTTCGTATCTTGTTGGAATAACGATATTATATTTGCTTATATCAATCCACATCCTGAAGTAAATAACGGTCTTACTTTCGGTGCAAAATTTGAATATGAATCGCTTCAGGTATTTGAATATTTTGACGGCAAACCCGGAATGCAAGGTGCAGATATTATGAAAGTCTATGAAGCATACAAAATGCTTATTACCTGCCCTGATTGTGCGTTCTTGTTTAAAAACGTCTTAATCTAATAAGGAATGTTCCTATGGCATATTCATCACTTGAAAATTTAACCAATATAATTCCTATGAAAGAGCTTATTAATCTCACAAACGACACAGCTCCTGCTACTGAAATTAACATAGGAAAGATTAATCAGGCGATTGAATATGCCGAAGAACTCACAAACACATATTTGCGTAACAAATATGTTTTACCTCTTAAATTTGTTCCCGTAATAATTCAGCAGGTTGCAACGGATATAGCAGCATACAGGTTATATTCAAGACGCCCCGGAAAAATTCCCGAACATATTAAAGACGGTTATGAAGAAGCAAAAAAAATTCTTTCTAATTTGCAAAAAGAACAAATGCTTTTGGATTTACCCGCAGAACATCCGAACGAAGAAATCACAAGGTCAGCCAAAATGATAACAACAAATAAAACATCTTCTTCAAGAGTTTTTAACGATGATATGTGGAGCCAATTCAGATGATAGAAATAATTGAAAATGCTATTCTTGAGGCACTTAAAGAAAATTTTGCCGAATATGAAATTGACGGTTTTCCGGTTGATTTTGAAAACTATGTTATAACTTCGCCTGTCGGAGCATTGCTATTAAGATACGAAAACCATAAAAATTCTGCACAAACGGCAATGTGGGCGGTAAATACGGATAAAACATATAATTTTACTCTTTTTGCTGCGGCAAGATATTTAAGAAAACATACGGAAGCATACGGATTTATTTCTTTAATTGAAAGAGTTTTAAACGGCTTAACCATTTTAAATAAGAGATTAACAGTAACAGAAAGCAATTTTGAAACAGATTTGTCGGGCGATTTATGGTATTCGTTTACTTTACAAATAACACTTCCGCTTATTGACGAATATAAGGATTTATCGGAAGCCAATGAAATAATTGAGGAGAAAATATAGATGACTTATTTCCACGGAACACGAACAAAAGAAGAAACAAAAATAAATTTATCAATAACGGAAGCAGATATGTCCTCTGTTTTGATAATCGGAACAGCACCAACATATTTATTGGATTCGGGTGTCGGAGCGATTAACAAAATTACCAATTTTCAGGAAATGGCAAAATATGTAGGGAATAATATTGACGGTTTTACCCTTGCCGACTCTGTTGATACTGTCTTAAAGGAATCAGGCGGTGCTGAAATCTACACAATTAACATTTTTGATAATGTTAAACATACAGACAATGTTGACAAATCAATAACCTTCAGCAACGGCGTATGTGTTTTGGAAGAACTCGGAGTTCAGAACCTTGTTGTTAAAAAAGGCAATGATGCTTTGAATCTCGGAACGGATTATGATTTTGATAATGTAACAAACACAATCAGCATACTTGCTGGCGGTGCAATTGAAACAAATCAGGACAACGTAACAGCAGCATACAAGTATGTCGATTTAACCAAAATAACAGATAGTGATGTTATAGGTACAACAGATGCAAACGGCATCAGAACGGGAGTGCAGAAGATTTGGGATATTATGGCTGTATGGGGAAAAATTCCGGGAATAATTATCGCTCCCGGATTTACTTCTAAAAATATAAAAACAGCACTTGAAAATATTGCTGAAGAATTAAGAGGATTTATTTATTTTGATATTCCAAATGAAATGAATGTACAAACAATCGAAAAAGCACGATTAAAAGAACAAAACGGAATTGATTTAACAGGAAGCAGCGAATATTTGACTTTTTGCTATCCTTATCAAAAGAAATATAATGCTTATCAAAATACAACATCATATAAGCCGTTAAGTCCATTTGCCGCAGGTGCAAGAGTAAGACTTGATAAAGAAAGAAATATCGGAAAATCAATCGACAATACTCCTTTAAAATCAACTTTAGGAAATAAAATTCCAATTTCTTTTAAATTAAATAAGGCAGATACCGATGCAAACAGACTTAATGCACTCGGTATTACAACGGTTATAAATCACAATGGGACATATTATCTCTGGGGTGGTCGCAACTCTTCCGTTATCCAAAAAACAGGCGTAATGACATTTGAAAATGCAAGACGTACACGTTCTTTCATTAATGAAAGTATCGAAAATACAACATTTGTATGTATTGGAGAAAACATTACAAGAGGCTTTATAGACGACATTTTGAATATGATAAACAACGCATTTGCAAAATGGTCAAACCCGGTTGATAAAGATAATTTCATCATTTATGGCGGTGAAGCATATTATGACCCTGCATTAAATACAGCGGAAACAATAGCAAACGGACAAATCAGAATACCTTATGAGGCTTGTCCTCTTGTTCCGGCAGAAGATATTGAATTTCACGACATATTAAATATCAACATTATTACAAAGACAATAAATGGATAAGGAGCAGATATGGCAACAATATTAACAAATTCAACCGTGTATCTCGGTAAAAATCTTTTTGGAAGTGCAAGTTCGGTAACTTGTCCTGAAATTGATATGGAAACGGTAGAAATGAAAAACGGTATAGGAACATTTAATTTACCAACTGCAATAAAAGCAATGACGGCATCCGTTACAATAACGGGATTTGATAAAGATGTTTTTGATAAAGTATCAAATCCGTTTAGTGAGATTAACATGACTATTTACGGGTCATTGGATACTTACAGCAATGAAACTTTAATAAAATCCGAACAGGCAAAATTGATAATAAGAGCAAGTTCGCAGAAGTTTGGCTTGCTTGGAGAACTTAAACAGCAAGAAAATATTGAGCAAACATTAGAATTTAATGTGTCTGCCGCAAAACTTATTATTGGAAATGTTGAAAAATATCACATTGACACAATAAATCATATCTTAAAAATAGGCGGAATTGATATGTTAGTAAAATTAAGACAAAACTTAGCACTTGAGTAACGGATTAATTACATAAATAAACTTAAAAAAAGGAGAATAATATGAAACAAGATAATAATAAAATATGTGAGTTTACACTCAGATGCGGTAAAAAACTTGAACTTGATTTAAGTAAGTGCAACGGTGATTTATTAATGAAATGCCGTAAATTATCAGGCGGAGCTGCTACCGTAATTTTTATGATATCGGAAGCAGGTACTTTTGACGGTGAAAAAATTCCCGCCCCCGAAATTCTGAAATGGTCAGCCTTTGATGTGATTGAACTTGAGGAAATTTGGGCGGAATTGAGTGAAAAAAAGTAATTCCGATATTCCCGAACTTCAAAAAAGTAGTTTTTATCAAGCATTTTTTGCATTTCACAAAACAGGAAATACAAGAAATGTCCTTCCCCGAAATTAATATGTGGTTTAAAGAAGCTCTTGAACTATATCAGGAAATGAACAAAGCAGGTAGTTAATGTCATCTTCAGATATGAAATTAAATTTAATCTTGAAAGCCTATGACGGTTTATCTTCCGTTGTCAAATCGGCTTGCACGCAAAGTAAAGCCGATTTTGACAAGATGAATAAAAGTCTTGAAGACACTGCAAGAAAATTTGATGATATTGGCAAGAAAACCGCCATATTTGGTGGTGCTTTGCTCGGAGCATCGGCGGTTAATATAAAAACTGCCGGAGATTTTGAACAACAGATGAACAATGTATCAACCTTAATTGATACAAATACCGAATCTTTGGACGAAATGAGCAAAGAAGTTTTAAAAATAGGTAAAACTTCCCCCAAGGCTTTATCCGATTTGACGGACGGTTTATATTCTATCAGAAGTGCAGGTATCTCCGCATCAGACCAATTTAAAGTTTTAAAAGGTTCCGAAATGCTTTCCGTTGCAGGTCTTTCTTCAACTGCGGAAGCTGTTGATGTTACAACCTCGGCAATAAACGCTTTTAACTTAAAAGGCAAAGAAGCTGACAAAATTTATAATATGTTTTTCAAGGTCGTTAAATACGGCAAAACTAACATTTCTGATTTTGCTCAGGGCTTTGGTGCAACTGCGGGTGTTGTTGCTGCCGCCAAAATTCCGCTTGATGAATATTCTGCAAGTATTGCAGCAATGACAACATCAGGTGTAAAGGCAAGCATTGCTCACACACAGATAAAAGCGGCTATTGCAGGACTTTCACGAGGCTCAAAAGAACAAATGGCAATCTTTAATCAGCTTGGTGCAAAATCTTTTTCAGATTTGGTTGAAAAAAGCGGCGGTATGGTTAATGCGTTTAACAAGATTAACAAGGTAACCGGCGGAAATCAGGCAAGACTTATACAACTTGTCGGAAGTGTAGAAGCATACAATGCAATTTTATCTTTGACAGGTGCAAACAACAAAGTGTATCTTCAGACACTTAACGATATGCGAAACGGCGGTGATTCTTTAAGTGAAGCATATTCAAAGCAGGCAGACGGATTAAATAATCAAATGGCTATTATGAAAAATAATCTTCAGGCATTAAGCATAAAATTCGGAACGGCACTTTTGCCTGCCATAAAAGCAACGGGCGAAGTTATTAACAAAGTTACAGGCTTGTTTGATAAAATACCGGACGGATTGACAAGTTTCATTGCAATTGCAACTGCAGGTGTCGGTACAATATCACTTTTTGGCGGAACAGCTTTAATGTTTACGGCAAATGTAATAAGAAGTCTTGTATTTTTAAGAAAAACATTACTTGCGATAAATATTGCAACATGGGCAAATCCTGCACTTATACCGATTATTGCGATTACTGCAGGTGTTACGGCTCTTGCAGCCGGTGCTGTTTATTGTTATAACAAATTTGAAGGTTTCAGAAATATTTGTCAGGGAGTATGGGAAGTTGTTAAAGCAGGCGGAGCGTGGCTTGCTGTTTTAGGGCAAAGTTTTGTATCCGGAGCAATGAATTTATGGAATTTTATATCTCCGGCGGTTAAATTTGGAGTGGAAATATTCAAATGGATAACACCTATAGGACTTGTTATTCAAGCAATTCAGAAATTATGCGGTTGGATTGGTTCATTAATTCAAAAAGCAGGCGGATTGAGAGGTATTGGCTCTAAAATAAAAAATTGGGCTAAAGACTCAACGGAAAAAGCACAAGCAGTTAATGCCGAAATAAAAAACAGCCGTAATGTAAACGGTTCACACGCAAACGGCTTAAACTATGTTCCTTTTGACGGTTATGTTGCAGAAACGCATAAAGGCGAAGCAATTTTAACTGAAGATGAAGCAAATATTTGGAGAAGTCAAAAAACTGTAAATAACAATACTTCAACATCACCTGTTGTTGTTGAATTTAAACCCGTTGTAAACATTCAAAATGCAAACAGCGAAGCCAAAGAAGAATTTATCAGCCTTTTAAGACAATACAAAGATGAACTGATGAAAATTATTCAGGAAATTTTAAGACGTCAGGAAGCGAGGTCTTATTAATGGATATGGAATTAATCAAAATTTTGAATAAGGTTCAGATATTAACAACTTCCAAAGAATATATCTATAACAAAATGGAATGTATTAATTCAAAGCCAGTTCTTCAGGCAGGCAATGAAAATTTAACCGAATACAGAGTCCTGTTGCAGCTTCATTGCAGAACTTCAAATCCTAATAAAATAATTGAAAAAATTGAGGATTATGCTTCCAAAAGAAAACCGTTTGACTGGATTTATAACGGTAAATATATGGGTGAATACGTAATTGATAATGTTGAAAAAAATATTGAAAAACAGATAAAAGATTTAATAATCTATGCCGAACTAACGGTTAATCTGCTTGAAAATCCACAAGAACAGGAATTTCAGGAACAGATTATTGAAGAACCCGATTTAACAGACTTTGTTCAGTTTGACGAAGCCAGCAATGTTTTAAAAGAATTTGATACAAACATAAATACAGTAATTTTTGAAAATATTAAAACAAATATTGTAAACGGAATAAGTTTGGAAAATTTATCCTCTGCCGCACAAGATTTTTTAAATACATTATCAGACAAAGTTATTTCAGATATTTCAGATGGAAAAATAACAGACATTTATAATACTGTTTCGGACTATCAAAATACACTTGAAAACAGTTTGGTTTTAAGCAGTTCGGAAGTTGAGAATGTGAAAAATCTGATAAATACTATACCTGAATTAATGCTTGAAACAGGCATAAGGAGCGGATAATGACAAAATATATATTTTATACTGCAGGAAGTAATGAACGGTGGGATTTGCTTGCCTATATGTTTTATAAAAACTGCTACAAAATGAAACCGATCATCGAGGCTAACCCGCATATTCCGATTACACCCGAAATTAAAGAAGGCACGGTAATAAAAATTCCTGTCAGCGAGAAAATTACC
>JBJEGL010000191.1:0-2185 GCA_051875035.1 Candidatus Gastranaerophilaceae bacterium
CAATCCAAACAATTTTCTTTCCTGTAATAGGATCTGTATCTTTAATCGAATTTTTCGGAAGTTTCGGGGTATTAAGCTCGTCTTTAAAATACATTATAAATCCGGGATAACAAACAGATTTTACTGTTTGTAATCCTCTTACGTTTATAACAAATTCATTTGCTTGAAGACAATCTCCGTTTTGAGGCTTTACTTCAGGAATGACATATCCTAACTGTTCGGTAAGATTTTGCCTTACTTGAACTATTTTTGACAAGAGATTAACCTCGGAATCCGGATCAACAAGTTCCGTCAATTCTTCGGAAAGCATAATCGTAAGCTTATCCTCACCTATTTTACGATACATAATATCAGGTGAAAGACAATTAAATAATTTTTTCTTCAAGGTTTCAAGTTGGTTAATATTTACTGAAATTTCTTCGTTTAGCTGATTTCTGCTGTCTTCCGATGTGGAATCAAGAAGCGATTTTATTTTTGCAATTTTAGCTCTTTGTTCTTTAATTTTTTTCTGTATATCAAGACAAAGGTCAAGCGGCTCTTGCTTAGCCGTCATAATTCTTTCCATCTTTGTTGTAAAACCGTAATAATCGGAATAGTCTTTTGTTACATCTTCGGGAAAAACTTCTTTTACAAAAATGCAATTAAATTGATAGCTGTCATCTTCGCCTTCAGCCTCATGCATTGTATACAATTCCCATCCTTCTTCTGACATAGTGTTTAGTAACAACTGTAGTTGTTCTGAATCATCCGTCGGACAAGATTTAATACAATATTGAGTTTTTGAAGCTTTCATAAATAATCCCCTTTTTCTATATAATATATTATTTTTTCAAATAATGGAATAATATAAAGAAATTATCTTTTCCTAAGATATGTGAATTTTAACATTTTATATTTGAATTTCTAATATGTTCATGTTAATATTTTTCCGAGAATTACAAATTTTCAAGGAGAAAAAAATTGAAAACTTACGAATTATTATTAATGATTAAACCTAACATTGATTCAGAAGAAGTACAAAATGTTGTAAATAAAATCGGAGAAAGCGTTACCAATTTAAAAGGAAATGTTGTTGAAGCAGAACTTATGGGACGCAAAAAATTAGCTTATGATATCAACAATTTCAGAGATGCATATATGGCAGTTTTGAAAGTTGATTTGGATGTATCAAATGTTGCGGAATTTAAAAGACAGTTAAAATTAAACGATAACATTATGAGAATGATGTTTATGGAACTTTCAAAAGTAAAAGCGTAGGCGGGAATGACAGTTTGTAAAGCGACATTCTCGGGTACGGTATTCCGAGCACCCGAAAAAAGATTTACTCAGAGTAATATACCTATAACTTCATTTACCTTACAAGTAGATGGTAATGATGATTTATTGGTTAGAGTAATTTCCATGGGAAAAGCAGCCGAAACTGTCGAACAAAATTTGTCTAAAAAGGACAGAGTAGTTGTTGATGGCAGACTAAAGGTCGGTATTGCAAAAGATGAAGACGGCAGTGAAAAAAGAGTTATGGAACTTGATTTGCAGTCGTTTGAAAAACTAAACGGTTCTGTTTCTCAACTGAGCGGAACAAAAGAAATAGCAAAATTCGCCGAAGAAGATTTCTCGGATGATTTAATAGGCGAAGAAGAAATCCCCTTTTAACGGATAGAAAGTAAAGGAATATAAAATGGCAAGAGAACAACAAGACAAAAAGAAAAGAAAAAATTGCAGTTTTTGTGCAGATAAAATTGAAGTTATTGATTACAAAGATGCTCAAAAACTCAGAAAATACTTAACAGAAGCTGGAAAGATTCTTCCAAGAAGAATTACCGGTAATTGTGCAGAACACCAAAGATTACTCGCAAGAGCTGTAAAAAGAGCGAGAGAAGCTGGTTTACTTGCATATGTATTTGACTAATATTAATTATCGTCAATAATTACCCGTGTTTGGGTAATAAAGTTTGGAGTCCCGTTAACATAAGGTGTTTGCGGGATTCTTGTGTTATAGCGGTTGTAATTATAAGGATAATTTATGCCGTAAGTATTATAAATCGGTGGAGTATAACCGGTCATTGTACCTCTTAGGATGTCATTAACAGCATATTTCAATCTGTTTATTTTGTTTTGTCTGTTATAATAACCTATTCTGTTTCTATTTGAGTTATTCAAAACGTTATTTATAAAATTTACTCTT
>JBJEGL010000192.1:0-2184 GCA_051875035.1 Candidatus Gastranaerophilaceae bacterium
CATCGATAAAGAAGAAATGATGAATTTGATTGAGGAAATTGTAGCTTGCATTCCGGCAGACATTAAAGAAGCGGAAATGATTATTTCTGGCAAAGAAAAGACTATTCAAGATGCACATAACCGTGCTGAAAGAATAATTCAAGAAGCTGTTAATGAACAGGCAAGATTGGTCAGTGATAATGAAGTTTTAAGAAAAGTTCAAGATGCAGTAACCCAACAAAAGCAACATGTTGATGAATATTGTGAAAATATTCAACTTGCAGCAGCAAAAAATGCGGAAGAAATAAAAATAACAGCAATCAGAGATGCTGCCCAAATTAAAGAGGGTGCAGAAAATTATGCTGAGCAAATTTTCCAGGAAATGGCAAACAATGTTTCTCAAATTTTAAACAAAATTGTTGTTTGTCAAAACCTTTTAGCACAGCAACGTTCTCAAAGCTCAATTCAACAAGAACAAGAAGCTCCACAATCATCACAACAAGAAAATAATCAAGAAGAAGAATAAAATTAGGGACGTATATACAACTTGTCATTCTTGAGTGTAGTGTATTTTCTAAGATTGGTTGTTTGGCATTTGATTTGAATTTTATTGCCCGAAGAATATTTTGAAAATGAATTGAAAATCATAGATATGGTAAATCCAAAACATCAACATGTGGGTGAAGAATATTAAGTTAAAATAGATTCTTCGGTCGCTTCTCTCCCTCAGAATGACAGGAAATTTGTCATTCTGAACCCGTTGACATTTTAACGAGCGAGCAGAGGCTGAAGGACTTGCGAGGAACAAGACCACTCTGCCGCAGCAGAGTGCTAAGTATGACAATTTTTAATTTGAAATACTTCAGAACACAAACTACTATATAAAACTGCAAAATTATTTATTAAGCTGCAAAACTTCAGCAGCAGTATTAATATATTTTTGCAGAAAGCTTAGTTTGTTATAATATTCTTCGGGATTATCTTTTGCTGCTTTAATTTCCGCTTCGTTTGCAACGAATAATTCAGCAAGTTCTGGATCAAATTGAATGCCTGCACATCTTTTAATTTCCTGTATAGCAACTTCATGGGGAAGTGCTTTTCTGTAGGGTCTTGTTGATGTCATTGCATCATAGGTATCCGCAAGAGCAATAACTCTTGCAAACAGAGGTATTTCAGTACCTTTTAATCCGCAGGGATAACCTCTGCCATCCCATCTTTCATGATGGGATTTCAGCCAGCTTGCAACCGCACGAAGCTTTTTAACATTTTGAATCATCTTTGCTCCGCGTCCCGTATGGTCTTTCATTATTTCAAACTCTTCATCCGTTAATTTATCCGTTTTACAAAGAATACTTTGCGGAATTCCGATTTTACCGATATCGTGCAGCAATCCTGCCGTTTCTATTTCTTCAAGAGCGGTATCATTTAAACCAAGCTTACTCGCCAAAATTAATGAATACAAAGTTACTCTAAGAGAATGACCATGTGTATACGGGTCTTTTGCATCAAGTGCACAAGAGATAGATTTTATTGTTTTATAAAAAAGTTCTTTCAAGTCTTTCATTATCAAAGTTTTTCTTGAAGAAAGCTCAAATTTTTTCAAACCGTTATTGACAGAAACCTTCAACTCTTCCGGATCAAAAGGTTTTAATATATATTGATATAACTGACAATCATTAATTGCCGAAACAATAATATCAGAATCCTGATGTCCCGTTAAAAGAATTTTAACAATATTCGGATGAGTTTCGTTGACCCTTTTTAAAAATTCAGTACCTTCCATTTCCGGCATTTTTTGGTCACTTACAATGAGCGATATCCCATCGCCTTCCCTTGCCACAACATCTAATGCTTCATATCCGTTTGATGCGGTTAAAATATTATAAGTACCTCTAAATGTTCTTTTTAAAAGTTGTAAATTATTAATTTCGTCATCAACAATTAATATGGTCGGTTTTACATTCGCCATATCATTATTAATAAAAGTATCAATACTATCTTTTAAAAGAGTATCACTGAGTCCCAAAATACAGCCTCTGTTAAAATTACTACGTATTATATTATGCCCGTTTTTTCATAAAAAAACAAGTTTATATGTAACTAATTATATACAATTTTTCATAAAATAATAATCAATTAGTCCAAAGAGCTTATCCCAACGCTTATTTTGCCGTTATACATTTTTTCAACGGTTTGTGAAAATTC
>JBJEGL010000193.1:0-2180 GCA_051875035.1 Candidatus Gastranaerophilaceae bacterium
GGAGGACTGCAAGAACTCCTTATTTAAAAGAACCAATGAAGGCATTTACCGATCCAAAGGTAAAACATATAACAATGGTTGCTGGCTCTCAAATTGGTAAATCCGAAATGCAATTAAACATTATCGGATATATTATAGACCAAGCACCCGGTTCTATTTTATATATACAACCTAATCTTGAAGCGGCTCGTAAATTTTCAAAACAACGTGTTGCTCCGATGATTAGGGACAGCAAAAAACTAAAAACCAAAGTTCACAATGTAAAATCTCGTGGAAGCGGAAACACAATCTTACAGAAGTCATTTCCGGGTGGAATTTTGACGATGTGTGGTTCGGAATCAGCGGCCGCTTTGGCATCTACACCGACAAGATATATTGTAGGTGACGAACGAGACAGGTGGGCAACATCAGCAGGAACCGAGGGCGATCCTTGGGAACTTGCAAAAGCAAGACAAACAACATTCTATAATCAGAAATCCGTTGAGGTTTCAACTCCAACAATTAAAGGAGCAAGTAATATTGAGGCGGCTTTCAAAGATGGAACTCAAGAGCGTTGGTGTCACAAATGTCCTGCTTGTGGGGAATATACAAATATTGTTTTTGATTTGATAAGGTTTTCTTACGAAACCCGAACAGTAAAAAACAAAGAATTCTATGATGTAACAGTTCATGGGTTTGCGTGTCCTCACTGCGGAACAATAACTCCCGAACAAAAAATGCGAAAACAACCGGCTAAATGGATTGCGGAAAACCCTGCGGCTTATGAGCAAGGACACCGTTCGTTCTGGCTTAATGCTTTTTCAAGCCCATGGACACCATGGAAAAAAGTTATTGAAGCATTTTTAAAAGCTCGCAAAGATCCCGAAAAATTAAAAGTTGTTTTTAATACTATGTTTGGGGAACTTTGGGAAGACCGAGGAGACTTGGCTGATGAAGATGAAATGCTCGCAAGAAGAGAAACTTATGAGGCAGAATTGCCCGATGGAGTTTTGGCATTAACTTGCGGTGTAGATACTCAAGACAATCGTTTAGAATATGAAGTTGTCGGACATGGTTTGTTTGGCGAGACTTGGGGTATTAAAAAAGGTTATATTATGGGGCGGCCCGACTCGGATGTTGTTTGGCAACGGCTCGATGATGTAATTGACCATATATACCGATTTAAAAACGGCAAAGGATTAAAGATTATGATTACCTGTATGGACTCAGGTGGTCATTTTACGCAGGATGTATATGAAAAATGTCGGTTGCGTGAACACAAACACTTATTCCCGATAAAAGGTAAAGGTGGAGACGGCATTCCTTTTGTAGGAAAACCGAGTCGCATTTATATAAAAGGTGACAAAAGAAAAAGTGTGTGGCTTTATTCTATCGGCGTTGATGCTGGCAAAGCGGCAATTATGGACAACCTTCGTGTTCAGGAGGCTGGTGCAAAATATTGTCACTTTCCTAAAAATGACGGACTGATGTATGACCTGAATTTCTTTAACGGCTTACTTTCAGAAAAAATGGTCTTGTCAAAGACAAAGTCAGGAAACAGGTGGACTTGGGAAAAGTTGCCCGGTCACCGAGCAAATGAAGCATTAGATTGTAGAAACTATGCAATGGCTGCTTTTAGAATATGGGATCCTGATATGGAAGCACTCGAAAAGAGATTAAAAGAACCGTTAAAAAAACCGATTGTCAAACCAAAGAAAAGAGTTGTTAAAAACAGCAATTTATCAAGAGACAGTTGGTAAGGAGGAAATATGGACAGCACAACTTTAGAAACTGAAATCATAAAGAAAAAAGAAAGGCTTGAGTTGTACTTATCTCGTGAAGCAACAATGCTGCAAGGAGGAGTGCAAAGTTACGGAATAGGCTCTCGCAATCTTACTCGTTATAACACTGACCTTTCTGCTATTCGGGCCGCAATCAAAGAACTTGAGGCAGAAATAAAAAGCCTCGAAGCAATGCAAAACGGAACTCCAATAAGAAAGGCTGTCGGAATTATACCGAGAGATTTATAGGTGCAAAATGAAATATAAAAATATAAACAAGACGGATAATGTTCAGCGAATAATAAACAAGGGGTATTCCGAGTCGGGTGCGAGTGTTTCAAAGAGAGCCTTTAAAGGTTTTAATGTAACATCAGGTTCCCCCAATGAGGACATTAACTATAATAATTCAACATTAAGACA
>JBJEGL010000194.1:0-8123 GCA_051875035.1 Candidatus Gastranaerophilaceae bacterium
GGACAGGGTTTGACTTTTAACAAGGATAGAAAAAGGATAAAAACTTCCGTAAGGTGGGAAAATATTTTGTCGGATTAAGTAAATCCGAATTATATAATTATTTTTGGTGCAAAAAATTGCACCCTACCAGCTACCAGCTCAAATTATAGTCAAAATTGTATTAATTGTTGAATTATGCTAAGATATATGTTATATACAAGTTTATAGGAGATTGTAAATGAAAGTTAGCTATGAATTTACATTAGAAGATTGTAAGACATATGTTAAGGAAACATTTTTCATTAAGCGTTTGTTTAGTTGCTTCATAAAGGACAATCTGCGTAGAGCTGTGATTTGTGGATTACTGTTATCGTTTTCATTTGCTTGTATATTATTTAGTTTTAGCATTAAACCTATAATCATATTGTTTATAATTACTTTCATAGGTGCTTATGTAATTTGGGGATTAATGGGTTATTTTTCTGGGGGCAAATATGCTTATAGAATGTTGGATGGCTTAGACAAGAATTATGAATTAACTATAGAAAATGATATTATCAAAAGAAATTCTGCTTCTGGTCAGAGTACGTTTACTTGGGATAATGTAAAGGACATCTATAATACAAAGAGAAGCATACTTATTTTTGTATCAGATAGAATGGCTATCGTTGTTCCTAAGAGAATTTTCAACAGTGAACAAGAAGTTAACGATTTCTGGAATTGTGTTTTATCTTGTTATCAAAATGCAAGTAGGTAGGTTGGGCATACCTGCCCAACAACTTAAAAAAATCTCATTTTATCTGCCACTTTTTCTTAAACTGCAAGCTGGTAGGTTGGGGTTTCTACCCCAACAATTATATTTATCATTTCATCTGTCACTTTTTCTCAAACTGCAAGTCAAATTATAGTTTAATGAGAGCCTCTATCAAAATAAAAAGACATTATAAATGTAGCCATTTATCATGAACTCTTTTTCTATGATAATCGCTATAATTTGTAAAATAAATTTCAAAGATAAAAATCCATGTTTGTTTCAGTAAATAATGAAATATGCCCAATGTAATTTAACACTTAATACAAGATTAAATTATCTATGAGATGGAGATGTTTTATAAAGACAGCTGTTCAAGATGTGTCTTGTATTTTTTCCAATCTTTGCATTTTTCTTCCAACAAATCATAAAAATATTTATTGTGTGAGAAATATACACAATGACATAATTCGTGACAGATAACATAATCAATACAACTTTTTTTTGCTTTTATTGTGTCTATATTTATTGTTATTGTGTTGCTATTTTTGTTATAACTACCCCATCGTTTTAAAAGCTTGCGAATTTTTAAAACAGGTTTCTGAAGTTTATAAGCAGTAAATTTTTGAATACATTTTTCCAATTCCTGTTCATAAATCAACAAAGCTTTTTCTTTATACCACTGATTAATTAATTTTTTAGGATTTTTTGAAGAATATTCAACTAGCAAATAACCTTGTTTCAATTTTATAGAATTTTTATTTGATGGAATTAATTTTAAACGATATTGTTTTCCCAAATAAAGAAAGCATTCACCGTTAATATATTTCTTTTCTTCAGGCTTTTTATAATTATCAACAAAATATTGTTTTTGTTTTGAAATCCATTTTGCTTTTTTTTGAATTTTTTTGATAATATCCTGTTTGCTTTTATTTTCAGGTGCTTTAACTTTTATTTTGGTTGTTGGCAAAACTTCAATAGAAAGAGTTTTCCTTTTTTCCTGCAATAATTCAAATTCAATTATTTCTTTGCCATACTCGATTGTTTCAATTGAAGACATCATTTTGCGTACCTTCTTTTCGCAATTTTCATTGATTCCTCAATGATGTAATCTATTTCATCATAAGTTAAATTGATGCTTTGAGAATCCTTAAATTCAAATAAAATATCTTCAATGTCATTTATGATTTTATTTTGCAGGTCGGTATTTTTTATCCAATCTACATATTGATTATCCAATATAATTTTATCAATTTTTAGGGCAAGTTCAGCAGCATTGTCTTTAGTAGCATTGTAGTTTTTAATTTTTTCATAAACTACGCCATAAAAAGCTTTTGCGACTTCATTATTCAATATTGAAGCAGGAATATCATCGCCTGTTCTTGTTCTTGCCATTGTCAGAATTTCAGAAACTTTATTAAAATATGCATTGTCATTTTTAAGTCTTTCAGCTTCATCAAATATTTGTTTTGAATATTTTGCAATAGCTTCCTTTAAAAGTTCAGATAACTTTTTATAAAAAATTGGATCATCATCAAATTTATCATATATTGTACGAGAAATTCTATAAGCTATTGTGTCTGCTTTTGAACGGGTACTTTGTTTCTTTTCGACTTCCGCCTTAAATTTTTCTGTATCAAAAATATCAACGGGTTCTGTTACTTGTATTATTTCATCAGAAGTAACATAAGTATCAATCAATTTTTGAATTTTTGATTCATATTCTTTTCTGTCAATAGATTCGGCATACCTTGATTTTAAAGAAACACGCAAATTCAGGAAAAATTTTAAGTCATTTTTATAGGTTGTGATTTTTCTTTCAGGTGTTTCTTCCAAAAATTTAAAGTTTCCCAAAGCAAGTTGCAGGACTTTTGAATACTGACTCAATTTATCGTAGAATTTATCCCTGTCATCTTCGTATTTTAAATGCTGTTCGTATGCTTCAATATCGTATTTATTTATACCATTAAATATTTCCCACAAATCCGAATGTAATTGAGGTAATTTTTTAATTTCTTCCTGTGCTGAAACTAATGCATCCTGAATATCTTTTTCATCAAAATCACCAATATTACTATAAGTCAAAAGAGCTTCGTCTAATTCCGTCAAAAGACCGTAATAGTCAATAATTTCTCCGTAATCTTTTCCTTCTTCAAGACGGTTTACTCTTGCTATTGCCTGCAAAAGTCCGTGTTCTTTTAATGAACGGGCAATATACAATACTGAATTTTTAGGTGCATCAAAACCTGTTAATAATTTGTCAACAACGATAAGAATTTCAGGCTCGGGTGCATTTTTAAACTGATTTATAATTTGGGCATTATATTCGGATTCATTGCCGAATCTATCCATCATTCTTTTCCAGAATTGATTAACTTCAGATGTTTTGTCTTTATAAATATCGTCATTTCCTTCTCTTGTATCAGGTGATGAAATAACAACTTCTGAAGATACCATTCCAAGCTCATCGAGATATTTTTTATATTTCAGTGCAATAGCTTTAGACGGTGCGGTTAATTGACCTTTAAAGCCTGTACCTTTATACTTGTGTTCAAAGTGCTGACTAATATCAAGTGCAACGTTTGCAATTTTTTGTTCAGCCTCATTTAAAATTCTTCTTGTACTAAATTTTTTCTTTAAATCTGCTTTTTGCTTGTCTGTTAAATCTCTTGATATAATATCAAAATATTTATCGATACTGTTTTGTGTAACATTTTGAACAGCGAGTCTGCTTTCGTAATACAAAGGCAATACGGCTTCATCTTCTACAGCTTGGTTTATTGTATATGGAGTTCCGATTATACCGCCAAATTTAACAGCAGTACTTTTTTCTTTTTTCATTAAAGGAGTACCCGTAAAACCAATATAACAAGCATTTGGGAATACTTTTTGCATAAGAGCATTAGCACTTCCATATTGGCTGCGGTGGCTTTCATCAACGAGAACAAATATATTTTTAGAATTATCAATTACTTTTTTCCTGCGTAAAGCTGCTTGGAATTTATTAATAACAGTTGTAATTATTGTTTCTTTATTATCAACAATAATATTTCCTAAATCTTCTCCGCTTGTTGCTTTTTTGACTACTTTACCACAAGATTTGAATGTATCTGAAATTTGTTTATCCAAGTCAATTCTATCTGTTACAATAATAACTTTCGGGTTAACAATTTCAGGTTCAAGAGATATTGCTTTTGCAAGCATAACCATAGTAAGCGATTTTCCGCTACCTTGAGTATGCCATATTACACCACCCTGTCTGCGTTCATCTCTTATTATTTTTATTCTTTCTAAAGTATCCTGTATAGCAAAATATTGTTGATAACGGGCAATTTTTTTAATTCCCGAATCAAAAACTATATATTTATAAACAAATTCAAGAAGTCTGTCGGGCTTGCATAATGAATACAACAGCTTGTCTTGTTCTGTAACAAGTCGTCCTTCTGCTTCTATGTTATCAAAATATTTTCTTACATATTTAAATCTGTCTGCAAAAAGTTTGTCTTTTTGTTCATCAGATAATGACTTATTAACTAATACTTGTAAGTCAGATTCTTTAAGTTTTTGTTCTTTCCAAGTAGCCCAGAATTTTCTTGGTGTTCCTGTTGTTGCATATTGAACTTTATTAGATGTTAATGCAAGCAATATTTGAGAATATTTGTATAAATGTGGAATTCCGTCTTCTTGCTGATTTCTTAAATGTTGTGATATTGCCTGTTCCAAAGGTTCTTTGATATCTGGTCTTTTGCATTCAATAATGCAAAGCGGTATTCCGTTTACAAAAAGGACAATATCCGGACGATATTTTTTATCGCTCAAAGTTCTGTTTACTTCAAATTCTTCTGCAACATGGAATACATTGTTTTCAATATTATTCCAATCAATATAGTTTATAGTAAAACTTTTTCTGTCGTTTCCGATTGATTCTTCATAACTTTTACCGAGAGTTAATAAATCATAGATTTTTGAATTGGTTGTAACTAAACCATCAAACATAGGAACATTTTTTATAGCATCAATTGCACCACGAATACTCGCAGGAGAAAATGGGTAAATTTTACCTTTGAATTGAATCTTGTTAAATTTAAGAAGTTGCTGCTCTAAAATATCTTCCAGAATTACATTGCTCAATTTATCCTGACGTTCTTTTAAAACTTCTTCAGGAGTCAAATAAGTGTAACCTAAATTCTTCAACAACTGCAGCGCCGGTATTTGTGATATATGATCTTCTATAAATGATGGTGTTTGCATCATATTTCCTTATTGTTTATAAGCTTCTAATATGTATTCTATTGCATTTTGGTTATATATGCTTGTAATATTTTTAGGTAAAATACCTTCTGTTTCGTATTTTACTTTTTGTTCTTTATTTCTAAAATTATAGGCAGAATATTCTTTTTTCTTTTTAATATTATTTTCCTTGATAATTTCATTAATATCATTTTGTTTTATTGCGGGATTTTTTTCTTTTATCTGCTCTGCTATTTCAGTATAAGTATATGGATATAACTCAAATAGGTTCTTTTCAACTTCTTTTTCTATTGTATGAGCTTCTAACATGGTTGCTTGCCCAATAAGCATAATTGCCTTTTCTCCAGCTTTTTCTTTAAATTCTCCTTCTTTTAAAAAGTTTATTTTTTTTGCTGTGTTTTCATCTATATATAATATATTGTTATCTTTTCCTATTGCTGAAGATTGAGATGTTAAAAGATGCGTTTTGGAAGGTTCTAAATTTGATGAGGACCTTAAAAAACTACGCCATTCTTTATTTGTTTGTTCTATTCTTTCATTTATTATTGCTTCAAGTTCTGCATATCTGATTTTATCCGTTCTTCCACCATAGCGATAATGAATTTCTCCATTCTTAAAAATATTTCCTGCATCTTTTTTAGCAATTATAGGTTTATTTTTTATTTCTGAAATATAAAAAACACCATAAGTTCTTTCATCAATAAAAAAAGAATCATATTCATATTTTATTTCTGATGAAAAATGTTCTAAAATCCCACCTGTAATTTTTTGAGGGTCAATTTTTTCAAACTGTTTTATAGATTGTTGAGACATACCAATTAATGTTCTGGGTTTGTCTTTTATTCCAAATATTAAATATCCCCCATTGTTGTTGGCAAAAGCAGCAAAATCTTTTAAGTAATCAGCTAAGCCTGCAAAATTAAATTGTTCTTTATATTCTAAAGTTGAGTTTTCACGATGAAATAAAGTTCCATCAGGTTTTATTTTTAACAATTCTTTTACGATATCAATATTTAAGTTTTTACTCAAAATATCACCTTTCTATACCTTTACTCTTATTTTACCGGTGAGGAGTTGTTGCATAAGCCCTTTTTTCTGCTTTTTTAACTTCTCTAATTTAGAATTTAATAAATTTATTTCTTCATTACTCTTATTTAGTATTTCTGCAATTTTTTGTTGTTCTTGATTACCTTCTGGATAATATAAGAGCATATTGAAAAAGTCTTCTGTTGCCATATTTAATAAACCATGATTTCTTGCACCTTCTTGTGCAATCATTTTAATTTCTCTATTTAACATTCCTGCTTCAAAAAAATATTTCCAAAAATCTGAACAATTACTTTGTCCTTTTAACTTGAAACAAATATATAGACTTGAAACAACTCCTTTTGTATACAAATCTAATCTTTTAATTGCACCTAATGGATAACCGCTTGAATAACTTTTATTATATGCATATTCGCCATTATTTAATAAAATATATTTTGTTGTATCAACACTTGCAATTCTTTTATTGTAAAAATCTTTTTGGCTAATTAAACCATCTTTAGCCGATATAGTTAAAATGTTGGTATTTAATTCTTCATTTTTACGAGTAATACGTTCAAATATATTATTGAATTTAGAATGAACCCATTTACTGCTAAATTGGGGAAGCCTTTTTTTGCCACTCAATAAATTTTTCATTAGAGATTTATGCAGTATTTCTTTTTGCTCAATTAGTTTTTCTAAAATTTCAATTCCGTCATCCCAAGCCGATAATATCTCTGCAATTTTTGCCTGTTCTTTTTTTGTTGGTAACGTAATAGGATATTTATATATCTGTTCCTGTGATAGCGTAGGAATTGCACCAGCTACAACAATTTTTTGTAAAAACCGATTAAAAGAATTTGTATTTAAGATATTAAATAAAATGTTTCTATTTATTTTTATATCTTTAAATACTATTAACTGTGGATTTATAGTGGCTTTTTGAGGAAGATTTTTTATTATCGCTGATTTCCCGTACGAAGATCCTGTTTTAACAAAGATAATATCATCATCATAAATTTTTATTTCTGGAGATTCTTCATATTTAAAATTTGAAATATATGTATTATCGTCATAACAAATTCGTTCATTTTTTATATTCGTTGGACTAAGAGAAATAGCACCTTCATTCTTTTGTACAATATCTTCTTTTGTGTAACCGCGAAAACCTATTCTACCAAATATTGTTGTAATGTCTTTAAGACAACACTCCTCCCAATCTTCAGGAACCCAGCCGAGTTTGGTTTTCTTATAACCTTTTTTATATTCAGTTTTTTCAATTACTTCCGTCATTATTTTTCCTTATTTGTTGATTCAAATTCTTTTCCGGCTCTTACAAAACCGTACTTTGCATTAATTAGTACCGCATCCAGCTCTGAAACTAAATTCGTAAATTCCCGAAGTGCGGCAATCTGTTCTTCCGGATTTATTATATTTGCATTTAGGTAGGTATATACGAATACCGACAATTTTTTGTATGAACCCAAGTCTTTATTGTTAAGTAAAGCTCCGAAATTGCTTGCATTAGAAACTAACCAAGTTCTGACAATTTTTGCCTCTTCTTTTTCGCCCAAAAATTGTGCTGCAACTTCATCCAGCCTACTTGCTAGTTCAAGTCGTTTCATTCTTATATTTTGCATATTTTGTTGATACGCAAGCCAACATTGAACAGCGGTAAATCCAACTATCGCTATTGCACACATCCATTCAGCATTTTGTTGTAAAAATTTTAATATCAACTTTATTTATCCTTTTTTGTTATTTTTTTTATTTCTTCAATTTCTTTTGCAAACTCAATATCAGAGTCTATGATTTCTTGCTGTCTGCGTTGTTCATCATATTTATGATATTCCGCTTTAGCTTTCTTTTCTGCCAGTTCCTTAGAAATTTTACCCTTATGAGTCAATATTTCCATTTCATTAAGGCTTAATAGCCCATCAAGTTTTGTTGCCCAATCAACCATTGTCATCGGAATCCTGCGTTCTGCTTGTAATTCCGCATAATCGAGATACATAACTGTCAATCGGTCAAGTTTTTCCATCTCGTCTTTTTTGAGATAATTCTTAGCAATAACAACATCAGGAGCAAGCAATTTCTTACCGTTCCAAGTTGT
>JBJEGL010000195.1:0-2176 GCA_051875035.1 Candidatus Gastranaerophilaceae bacterium
TAACAGGATTTTGCACAGGTTCATTCAGTATTATTTCGGAAGCTATTCACTCAACGGGAGATATTCTTGCATCTTTTATAGCATATTTTGCAGTTAAGAAAGCATCAGAACCTGCGGATAATGAGCACGATTTCGGTCATGGAAAATATGAAGATTTTTCCGGCTTAATAGAAGGATTTTTAATTATATGTGCAGCTTTTTATATTACATATGAAGCTATTATTAAAATAATTCAAGGAATTCACAGTGATATAAAAGTGGATGCGGCAATATATGTTATGCTTTTTTCGGTAATAATCAATATACTTGTTAGCAAAAAAATATACAAAACAGCAAAAGCAACAGGTTCTATTGCTTTATTTGCGGATGCAGAACATTTAAGAACAGATGTTTTAACCTCCGGTGGTATTTTAATGGGATTAGTAATTATCAAAATAACGGGATATTACATAATAGACCCCGTAATTGCTCTTTGTGTTTCTGTTTTAATCTTTCAATCGGGCTTGAAAATATGTAAAAAAACAACATCTAATCTTTTAGATACAAGCTTACCGAATGATAAAGAGAATGAAATTATTAATCTTGTTGAACAAGTAGAAACCGATAAAATATTTAAAGTGTGCCAATTAAAAACGAGATGTTCGGGTGTACGAAAAAATATAGAAATGACAATTTGTGTAGATGGTAATATGACAGTTAAAGAAAGCCATAATTTATGTAATATGGCAGAAAAAGTTTTATCTGAAAAAATAGGAAATACAGATACTATTATTCATATTGAACCGGCTTGTAAAGAATGTCATAAGATAGAAAAATCATATGTGCAATAAAAACATTTAGGAGGGTAAAATGCCGGAATATAATGAAAATAATAAATGTAAGAGAAATAAATTTTTTATTTCTTTACGAGAATACGATAAAGAGACACGTACGAATTTGCTCTTACTTTATTTTACCTATTTTATAGGAACAAGTTTTTTGTATATATCAACATCAAAAATCTTTTATAATCATATTTTAAGTATTTTACTATTTTCATTATGTTTGAGTGTTTCTGTTTTATATTATAAAAATTTTTCTTTTAGTAATGATGATTATCCGTTAGAACTTAGGAAAAATGATAATGATTCAAAAATTTTAGCTTTCATATCAAGTTTTTTAATCTTTTTAAGCGGAGTATACAATTACATTGTTTTTCATCAACAAAATTATAATGAACTGATTATATTGTCTGTATTAAGCATACTTGGCTATTTTGTTTATGTGGTTATTTATTATTACATTGATAAATTTTTCATCTATTCTTTAGAGAAACATCATAGAGAAAATGAAATTTTCATAAAAGCAATACAGAAACAAGAAATTAATGAAAAGTTCAAAAAACAAAGAAAAATCGGATTTATTATTTTTGTGTTGTTTTGTGTTGTTGGATTGTATTTTAAGTTTTTTTCAAATATACCAAATCAAATTCATGATTTTTGGGATTATTATTGTATTTTGGGATTTGTATATTTTTTGATATGGATAAAGCTTTTAAAGAAAGGTCTTGAAAAATAAATTATTATTCGCAGGAAAAAATTAGAATTTTATAGAAATAAAAAACTCAATATTAACAAGATTTAAAAAATTTAGTAAATAAGAAATAAAAGTATTGATTTTTTTTTTTGCTTGTATTAATATGAAATCACAACCGAGGGGGATTAACTCAGTTGGTAGAGTGCCTGTTTTGCACGCAGGATGTCAGGAGTTCGAATCTCCTATCCTCCACCATTTAGGACAAGTATAGAACTTGTCCTTTTTTAATGTTATGACTTGATTTCTGGGTTCACAATGCTTAAAAATCTAACATTTTACCTTTTTAACCCTAATAAGACTCGAACTACCATAATTCTATTATGAGTTGATTAATACGTGATTTCCGTTTATTGTAACCCAATGTCCGTCTGGATAATTAATATTAGAATTTTTTCTGTTGGCTAAAATTCTATTTCGGCTCTGTACCATTTGTTTATATTTATTTCTTATTTCATCAGAGAAATTTTTAGAAGTTTTCTTATCTTCAATATATACATTTTTCTCTATTTTTAATTTGAATAATTTTTTACTTTCAGAATGTATATCTGAAGAAGAATTAAAAGTTTTATTAATTCCAAAAGACAAAGATGATAATAAAAAC
>JBJEGL010000196.1:0-2172 GCA_051875035.1 Candidatus Gastranaerophilaceae bacterium
ATATCTAAAAGTTTTTGTGCTATTAACAAAGCTTTATTTTTATCAGGTATTTCCAAAAGAATCAGAGCATATTTTGGACAAATGTTTTGAGATATGTTATGAAGTCCAAGTCTTGTCTTAACAAAACATCCGTATTCCGTTAAAATTTGCTGAATACATTTTGAACTTTCAAACCGATTCTCGGTTTTTACACCTAAAATAACAGTCATTATTCTTTTATCTCTATTTTCTTATGCTTATCTTCTTCTTTTTCAAGCTTATTTAATTCAACAGTCAAAATGCCATTTTTAAGGTTTGCGTCACAGTGTTCTGCATCTATATCAAGCGGAAAATAAAGTGTTCTTGAATAATTTCCGTATCTGAATTCACTCTTATGATATTTATGCTTTTTATCCTCTGCTTCCTTTTCTACAGACTTTGTTGCACTTATTGATAAAGAGTTTTTATGTAAATCAAGAGTAATATCTTCTCTTTCAATACCCGGCATTTCAACCTTTATAAGATATTTGTCTTCGTATTCTTTTATATCTACAGGCATTGCCATACCCTTCATTTCCTGCTCAAATACATATTCCGGAAATAAATTGTCAAAACTTTTATGTAATATTGATGTAATATCATCATTTAACATACTCAAAAATGTATCCGGTTTTTTAATTAAATATTTCATTGTTTCTCCTTCGGGTAATACCCAATAACTAACAAATCTATATTCATAAAAAAAAACGGTACTCACATTACCCATGAGTACCGTTTACGAAAGGTTAGTTAATTTGTTGTCAGTATTATTTATGCTTCTTGTTCATCCATTTCTTCAAGCTGTTTTTTCTTAAGATTATAAAGAACCATATCCGCCAACAAATCAAATGATGCCGTGTTTTTGATGTCTGCTGAAAATTCTTTTACCAATGAGTCGCGTACCATTTTGTCAAGATATAATTCGGTAGCTTCTACGTTGTTATCTTTATTCCCGCAAATCAAGTCCAAATATTCACTGTTTACTTTAT
Source organism: Candidatus Gastranaerophilaceae bacterium (assembly GCA_051875035.1). Lineage (GTDB taxonomy): Bacteria > Cyanobacteriota > Vampirovibrionia > Gastranaerophilales > Gastranaerophilaceae > RUG841. The sequence goes on from JBJEGL010000196.1 coordinate 1,008, forward strand.
AGTCTTCCATTTCGGAAAACATCATCCATTTTAATTTCGGTTGTATGCTTTTAATTTCTTTTACTACTTTTAAATTCTTTAAATTTAACATTTTCTTACCTTTCGTATATTTCTTACACTCTTTATTTTAACTTTGAAGGCTTTATTTTTAATTACCTTTTAGTATTATATAATCTTACCTTCATTCACACTTTTGATACCTATTTAATGAAACTCAAGATTAAAAATTTACTTTGCCAAAGAATTATGTTACATTTCTTAATATTGCCAGATAACTATCAAGCTATAATTGCTTTTTAAGTTTTAACATTTTACAATAGACAAAGATGATTAATCATAAATAATGAACTAATAGGAAATTTTTATGGGTAAGTGTAAAAAGAGAATATTAAACAAGCCTGTTTTAACTACGTCGATGACGAGACATGACGCCATAGAAATTATTATTGAAAAAGTTCATGTAAATCATTTAGATAACGAAACAAAAAATCTATTAACATTATTTGGAATAACACCTGAAGAACTAACCGAAGCCGGAGCATCGTATGAAGAAGTTCTGGTGTTGAAACGCTTTATGTAAAAGTTGTTATTTACTTTTTTACGCATATTATCGAAAAAAACGTCTAATTTGCAAATCTGAAGTGCATAATATCTCCGTCTTGAACTACATAATCTTTACCTTCAAGACGCATTAAGCCTTTTTCTTTTGCAAGTGTATAAGAACCGTCGCATGCCAAAAAGTCTTCATAAGAAATTACTTCTGCACGAATAAATCCTTTTTCAAAATCGGTATGTATTACACCGGCAGCTTGCGGAGCTTTTGTACCTGCAGTAATAGTCCATGCTTTAACTTCAATTTCTCCTGCAGTAATGTATGTTCTTAAGTTCAAAAGATTGTATACCGATTGAATCATTTTTTCAATTCCGGAACTTGTTATACCAATTTCAGAAAGATATTCTTTTGCTTCTTCTTTAGATAAATCTGCAAGTTCTTCTTCAATTTTAGCAGAAATTATAACCATTTCTGCACCATGTTTTTTAGCATATTCATCTACAAGTTTTGTATAATTATTGCCTTCCGCAACATCAAATTCAGATACATTAGCTGCATAAATAACAGGTTTAATGCTCATTAACTGAGATTGTTTTGCAAATTTCAGTTCTT
>JBJEGL010000197.1:0-8086 GCA_051875035.1 Candidatus Gastranaerophilaceae bacterium
GGAAGAACGGTTGATTTTAAAAATACGCTTATTATCTTAACAAGCAACATCGGCAGTGATGTAATTCTTGAAAATACCGTTAAATCAATGTTAAGCGAAAAAGATTACAATAACTTAAAAGAAGAAATCTCTGAAATTATGAAAATGAAATTTAAACCTGAATTTCTTAACAGAATTGATGAAACGGTATTCTTTAAAGCATTGACTATGTGCGACTTACAAAAGATTACGGAAATTCAAGTTAAATATCTTGAAAAATTACTTAAAGAACAAGATATTTCAATGGAAATGACGGAAGATGCAAAAGAAGTTATTGCAAGGGAAGGCTTTAATCCCCAATATGGAGCAAGACCTCTGAAAAGAACCATAATGCAGCTTATAGAAAACCCTCTTGCTAAACTGCTTCTTGCGGGTACAATCAGAAAAGGTGATACAGCCTTAATTGATGCTGACGGAGAAAAAATTATTATCAATAGGAAATAGGAACTAAGCGGCGGCTATTTTAATAGCCGCCGCTTAGTTCGCATTTTTAACTTACTGTATACAAAACGGCATCAAAAATATGTTATATAATTCTATTTTCTTAGTCTTAATTTAACGGAAGACATATCCGGCATAGCCGGAATGGCACCTTGCTTTTCTATACACAAACTTGCTGCTGCATTTGCAAAATCTGCACATTTAGATAATTCTTCAAGAGATATTTCGTCAATATTTCTTTTTAATTGAATTATTGAAAATAAAAAAGCACCCCAAAAGGAATCACCGGCACCTGTTGTATCAAGAACAAAATCAGATTTTGTGGAATTTATATATCTCCCGCCCTTTTTATTATATATGTAACATCCTTTTGCACCCAAAGTTACGGCAACAATCTTTACACCTTGTTTAAAAAGAATTTTGGCTGTTTGTTCAATGTCGGAATTACCTGATAGCAAAAAGGCTTCTTCTTCAGAAATTTTCATTAAATCAGCAAAAGGAATAAGACTTTTCATATAAAAAGCAGCAGAAGCTTCATCTTTCCATAAAGAAGCTCTGTAATTAGGATCATAAGAAATCAGACAGCCCTGTTTTTTGGCATATTTAACAGCACTGTAAACTGCACTTCGGGAAGGTTCGTCCGTTAAGGATAAAGAACCGGTATGAAAAATTTTAGTATTATTTAAAATGGTAAAATCAATTTCTGTTTCGTTCAAACAAGTATCCGCCCCCGGCTTTCTTGCAAAAGAGAAAGTTCTTTCACCGTTAGAATCAAGATTTACAAAGGCAAGTGTAGTAAAGTATTTATCGTCAAAAATGAGGCCTTGTGTATTAATATTTTGAGAATCAAGAACAGATTTTAAAAAGATGCCGTGCATATCATTACCGACTTTACCAATAAAAGATGTCTTTCCTCCCAGTTTTTGTATTTGAGTTAATACATTTGCAGGAGCTCCTCCGGGATTTTGTGCAAAAAGATTTTGTCCTGCATCATTTTTTCCTACAAAAGTAAAATCAATTAAAAGTTCTCCGATAGCAGTTACATCGAATTCTAAATCCTCATTCATAAAAATAGTCCTTTTGTTTATAAAAATATCTAAATTTCTTTTAAAATGACATTTGTAACCGCGTCAGATACAGCATAGCAAGTATCAAGTGCATTTTCGATATCTTTATGAATATCTCTGAATTTTAATACGGTTAAAGCATCATATTGACCGGAAAAAAGTAAATCGAGAGCAAGATAATGAATTTCATCACCTCTTGTTTCAATTTCTTTCATCTTTAAATTTCTATCCATCATTTCAGAGGCAGAAGCGGATTTTCTAAAATGCTGCATAATATACTCAAGCTCAGCAGTTGCAGAAATTAAAATATTTGCTTGCATTTGCATGTGGTCGGTTGCCTTTTCTATACGATAAACTCTGAAATTCATACAAGCTTTTACTATTTTTTTTGAAATTCTGTTTAAAAGTCCCGCAATATTTTGAATATCCTCTCTCTCAATCGGAGTAACAGTAGATTGGTTTAATACCTTTAAAGTTTTTTTGAAAATTTTATTACTTTTGTGTTTATATTGGCGTGCAGTAACCATTAAATCTTCATTGCAGCCCTTTTTTAAAATTTCCAGAAATAAATTTGCACTCTGTTTACAAGTTTGAGCACTTTCTTCAAAAAGTTGATAAAATACATCATTTGATGACGGAAAAATTTTAGACATTAAAGAAGAAATTAAATTAAATTTTGCCATATTAGCCTTCTTTCATTAAAATCAAGCGAGTTTTCGACGAATTAATTCTTTTTTTATTTTATTCAAACCTGATTGTATTATACGAGAAATTCTTGACGGAGACAGATTGTATTCTTCAGCCATTTCACGCAATTTCTTTTCATCAAAAAATTTTGCTTCAATGAACTCTTTTTCTCTCGGAGGCAAAAGTTTCATTGCCTCTTTTATTGCTCTGCTCATTTCTCCAAATACAACTTGTTCTTCAGGTGTTTCATGGGTATCTTTGATAAGAGTTGGATTTTCACCTTCCGCAAGTTCTTCTACGGATAAAATTGTTTTATAAACGGCTGTTCTGAGTTCTGTTGGATCTTGATTCGCAAACATATTATTTTGTTGCTTATTTTTAAGCACATACCATTTGTAACGGCGTCTTATTTCATTTCTGACAGCCCATTTAACGGCCGTTGAAAGATAAGATTTATTGTACTTATCAGGTGGTGCAGAAGAACATAACTTATAAATAACCTGCGTTGCAATGTTTAAAATTTCGTCATACTCCGCCAAATGCTGTGCAGACATTTTTTTATACTCGACTTTTGCCAAAGTTTCTATCAAATCTCTGTAGTCGGCGATATTAAACTTTCTCGCTGCATTTTGTGTTTCCTGCACAATCACACTCCACTTTACGAGAATTATATTATCTTAAAATTAAAAATTTTTCCATATATTTTTTAATGTAGTTTTAATCTACTCAAAATATTTCTTAATAATGAAGTTTTTAAATTAAAAATATAGTAAAATAATTAAAGAGCGGTTATAAAAAGGAAAAAATTATGATACAAATGCAAGATATTTCGGTTTTTGATATTCCTGTTGATATTCAAACAGCTGAACAGAAAATAATAGTACAAAATAAAAAATTAATATCATATAATTATAATTTAGCTTATATTGTAAAAACTCCCCAAAAACCACAAATTATAGAACCTCAAACAGAAACAATTTCACCGCTTGTATCATATTTAATTAAAATATTGCAAACAGGTTCCGTAACAGAACAAGAAAAATGTTTGTTTGTGATTAACAAGAATATTGAATTAAAAGGAAATGAACAATTCTTAGATGAAAGTTTAACCAAAGCATTGTTCAATATTTCAAACGAAGATATATCTAAATATAAACCGGCAACAGTAAAACAAAAATTTTTAAGAAAAAAAATACAAGAAGGCAAAAAACTTTCTAAAAAAGATTATGTAGTAGCATATAATTTATCAGAACAAGAAAAAGCTCAAAATAACCAAATAACAGCAATATTGTTAATTGCAAAAATTCAAAATGTTTTATACAAAGAAATAAAACAAAGAAGTGATTTGGAGCCAAAATTCTCTGATTTGCCTGCTGTTCCAAAGCTGATAGCAGAAATTGAAAATAACAAGAATGAAACTGTTAGAATTGCTGCCGTTGAAGCTATTGGAAGTATGTACAGGTATGAATTTTTCAATGATATTTGTGCCGTGTTAGAATCTATAGAAAAAACAGCAAATTCTCAAGATGTTCAAAAATGTGCAGCTAAAACAAAATCAGAGATAGTGGCAGTTCATAAAAAACAAGAACAAAAATTAAAAAATAAAGTTAGTTCATACGTTTTTTAAGGAAAAATCTTACAGCTTTATTTATAAGAGTTTGAGGGAAAACTTTTGCGAAAAGCATTGTAAAAAATGCATCGTTGCCTACTGTATAAGATAATTTCGGTTTTTCTGTCTCAACAGCTTTAAATATTGTCTCAGCAACTTTTAAAGGTAATGTTCCTCTATAATTGTTTTTTTGTGCATTTTCCGCCAAAAATTTCATTTCTTTTTCGTATTTTTTCTTCATAGAATCACTTGAAGATTCAAATGCAGGAACGTTATTTGCTACCGACTTATCCCAAAACGGAGTAATAATACAACCCGGTTTAACAGAAACAACTTTTACATTTTTATTTTTAAATTCATTCATTAGACTATTCAACATTATATCCGTTGCTTTTTTAGAAGCACAATAAGGAGCTAAAAAAGGGAAAATTCCGCTTGCAGCCATTGAACTGACATAAACAATTTTTCCGTTTGTAATTAGCGGCAGAAACTTTTGAACAACTGATATCGTACCAAAAGTATTAACATCAAACTGTTCCTTAATTCTTTTAATAGGAAGTACTTCCATTGGACCTGCAACGGCAATTCCTGCACAATTGATTACGGCATCAAGTTTTGCAGTAAATTTCATAACATACCAAAATGCCTTATCAATACCGGAAGGATTTGTAACATCAAGGTATACACCTTTTATATTTTTATGTGTATTTTCAAGTCTAAACTTGTCAGACTTCTTACGAACACAGGCAAAAACTCTGTAACCGTTTTGTGCAAATAACACAGCGGTTTCTTTGCCTATACCCGATGATGCACCTGTTATTAAAACTGTTTTTTCCATATTTTTGTTTTATCATAAAAAAGTTAATATTCCAAATTTTTAATAAAAAGGAGAACATCATAACTGTTCAAACAAAACAAACAGGTAAACTTGGTGAAGAAATTGCTGCTAAATATCTTAAACAAAAAGGATATGAAATTCTTGCATGCAATGTTCATTTTTCGAGAAATTGCGAAATAGATATCATAGCAAAAGAAAAGGATACAGTTGTTTTTATAGAGGTCAAAACGAGAAAAAGTCTTGGTTTCGGACATCCGTTTGAAGCTATAAATAAGAAAAAATTACAAAAAATATATTTTGGCGTCTTATCTTACATACAAGAAAATAATATAAAAAAATACAGAATTGATGCAATTGCTGTTATAGGAACAACTTCTCCGAAAATCGAGCACTTGAAAAATATCAGTCTTTCTTAATTATCTATTATTTTTTTGATTCTCGTTCAATTTTAGCAATATATTGTTTTAATTCATTAATTTGATTAGGTTTCAAATATTTAAATGCACCTTTTTGCAGTCCTAAAAGATTAATTGAACCGTGATGAGTTCTTTTAAGAGAAATAACAGGATGACCGATAGCATCTGCCATTTTTCTTATTTGACGATTCATACCCTGTCTTAAAACAACAGTAAGAACAGTATTGCCTTCTTCAATATCTTCGACTTGAGCTTCGGCGTAAGCAATTTTACCTTTTTCAATTTCTATGCCTTTTGCCCAATGAATTAAATCATTTTGCTCAATTTTTCCTTTTACGCAAACTCTGTACACTTTTGGAATTTTAATGCTCGGATGAGTCATTTTATTAATCAAATCACCATCATCAGTCATAATTAATAACCCTGTTGATGCTTTATCAAGTCTGCCTACGGGCTTTAAATTTTGAACTTCTTCCGGCAAAATATCATAAATGGTTTTTCTGCCCTTTTCGTCATTTTTTGTCGTAATATAACCTGCCGGTTTATAATATCGGATATAGGTAAATTCACGTTTAACAGAAATAGGCTTACCCAAAATCAATACTTTATCTTTTAATCCCACTTCAGTTGAAAAATCAGTAGTAACATTGCCATTAACCTTAACTTTACCGGATTGAATTAATTCATCTGCTTTTCTTCTTGAACAATAACCCGTTAATGCAATATATTTATTCAGTCTTATTTTTCCATCTTTCATTCTTTTATAATACACAAGAATAAAATACATCGCAAATAAATATTATAAAATATGTAAATTAAGCTGACTTATGTATTATAATTACGTTTTTGCATTGTTCTGACAACAAAAGATTAAGTTTTATATATTAACGGTAATATGTATAAAAAACTGTTAAAATGTTTTTATTGGGGCGGTACAAATGTCTAAAATTCTTATATTTTCTAAAAATAAAAAAAGAACAGAAGCTTTGAAAAATATTTTGCATAATCATGACATCATTTTTTATGATACAGAAGATATGCTTTTAGACTATTTCAAAAAATCTTCAACAGAAATCGTCATTATAGATACGGTAAATTTAAAAGATTCGGTTAATATTTGCCGTGCTGTAAAATTTAGTGTGCAAATGCAAAATACAATTTCTATATTAATTGTAGATAATAAAGAAACTGATAAAGAGTTTTTGAAGTATGCTTCAGCATATGTTTCAGACCCTGTTGATAAAGATATTCTTCTTGCCACAATAAATTCTGCTGTACTTTCAAGAAATTCTCTTGACGAACTTGCCGCAAATAATGCGGAACTTTCTACAAGTTTATACAGATTAAATGTTTTGAACAAAACAGTTACAGCACTTGCCGGTTCTCTCGATAAAACGGAATTAATCGAAATTATGACCGAAGGTATTGAAAAAAGCTTGAGTTATCAACTTTGCTACTCTCTTATCTTTAACAGTTCCTCTGACATCACTTTAGTTATAAATTCTGTACACGCAATAAGTGCAAGGCTGGAGGAAGCAATAAAATGCAGAGCAATGCTTAGTTATAAAGAATTTTTTAATTTTAATACGCCTAAAGATGATATAAAAGTTATCAAAAATATTAAGCGTAAAGAATTTGAATATGATTTAAATGTATTTGATTTTGATACGGCACTGGCTCCGATAAATATAAAAAATAAATTTCTCGGAATTATTGAGGTTTTTAAAGAAAAAGAATTTAAATCTGAAGATATAAGGTGGTTTCAAACGCTTGTAAAACAAGCTACCTTTCCTCTGCAAAGTGCTGTTTTGTATGAAGAAATAAAAGAACAAAATGCTAAGCTCGAGGAAATGGAAAAGAAAAAATCGGAATTTTTCTCCATTGTTTCCCATGAATTAAGGACTCCTCTAACGGCTATTCAAAATGCCGTTAAAATTCTTTTGAGCGGTGCAATTGCAGGAATACCTGACAGGGCAAATGTTTTTGTGAAGATGATTGAAAGAAATAGTGTTCGCATTTTTTCAATTATTCAAGACTGGCTTGATTCAAAACAAGCAGAAGCGGGAAAACTTGAATACAATTTCAAATCTGCAAAAATAAATCCTCTTGTAAATGCAGTAAAACAAAATCTCTCCAATCTTGCCGAAGAAAAAAATATTACTTTTAAAACAGACCTGCTTGATAATTTACCTGAAATTTTTATCGATTCCAAAAGAATTGAACAGGTTATAACAAATCTCGTTTCAAATGCCTTGAAATATACTCCGAATGGCGGAACAATAACAATTTCTGCCAATGTAACAAAAGGTTCGGATATAAAAGAACATATTGCTAATAACAATCAATGCAGATTACCTGCTGAAAAATACGTTATTGTTAAGGTTTCTGACAATGGCCCCGGAATTTTGCAGGAGGATGCTCTTAAAATTTTTGAAAAATTTGAACAAGTTAAAGGAACTCTTTCAAGAAGTGTAGGAGGAACAGGTCTTGGACTTTTTATTGCAAAACAATTTGCCGAAGCTCACAATGGATTCTTATGGGTGGAAAGTATTGTTGAAAAAGGTTCGGATTTCTATTTAGCCATTCCTGTTTTAAATGAATTGGAAAAATTTGAAATGGTACTGCATTATGATATTACAAATGCCGAAAAGGATAAAAAATCTTTCGGTTTGATTACTCTTTGCGAAAACAAACTTCAAGAAAAACCATACTTAAAAGATTTTATAAACAAGTTGGAAAAAGGTAATGTATTTAAAAAATCAACCGAATCCAAAAGCTTTTATACAGAAACTAAAGAACGATTATACTACTCTTTTTATGATATTAATATGAATATACAAATTTTTAATTTTGTTATTCAGAGGATAATTGATTTTGCGAAAAATGATGAAATAATAAAAAAAGGTAAAAAAATTTATTATTCAAGAACCATATATCCGGACAATGCAGGTGATTCGGAAAATTTAATAAAAAAATCAAAAAAATTATT
>JBJEGL010000198.1:0-2156 GCA_051875035.1 Candidatus Gastranaerophilaceae bacterium
TATTGCCATAAATAACACTTAAACGTAATATTTGATATGGTATTTCATTTTGAATACAATAGTTTTGAATTATTTTTTCACACATTAATTTAGAAAGTCCATAAACGGAATCCCCCCCTAATGGTGTTTCTTCATTTATTACATTTTTTGTTGGAGAATATACACTGACGGTAGATATATAAATTATTTTTTTGGGAATATTTGGTAAATTTTTAAGCAAATAATCAGTATTTATCACATTTGAAAGATTCAACGTCACATCTTCCATCTGTTCTCTTTTTTTGGGGGTAAATGCACCTGCGTGCACCAAAATATCAATATTTTCGGAAAAATCATCTGCCGAAAAAGCATAATTGTAATCTTTTCCGTTACCTCTATAATAAATAGGGTTTTGAACAAATCTGAAATTGTTGTCTTTTCTACTGTTGTAATATTTTAAAAATTCCTGTCCCAAAAAACCGGACAAACCCGTAAAAAAGATGTTATTCACAGATTATAACCTCTTGATGTATTTCATCGGCAGTCATTAATCTCGGTTTTGTATCCATACCCCTGAGCCACAATAATCCGTCAGGAAGCGGATTTATCTTTTTATCAAGCTTCGGAAATTCCTGATACAAAGCCAAATCTTTAAATATTTCGGGCATATTCAGACCTGCTTCCGTAAAGAACAGAACAGTTGTAAAGAACCTTGAAATATTTATTTCCGTAGGATTAGGAATATCCTCTTTATCGTAAGCCATATCAACGCCAAAAATTCCATGCGGTTTTTTACTTACTGATTTTATAGTATTTATTGCAATTTCATCAACAAGTTTATCAGAACATGTTGTACCGACCTTTGTAACGCCTGTAACACCCGAAGCACTTCTATTGCCGTGAACCCAGCCTGTTCTTTTTCTTGTCTGTGCAACAACAAGTTCACCCTCATACCAGATTGAAAGCCATGTAACAGTGTCTGGAGTGAGCATTTCCGCAGCAACAAAATCGCCCCAGCCGTTTACCCTGTCAATCCAGCATTTTGCCATATTGTAATCATTTGTCGGAATGGAGCCCTTTCCGCCGCCGCCGATTGATGCTGCCCTAAACCAAACCTTACCGTTTTCATCAGCCAATTTTGCAAAAGCCTCTCTCAAATCAGCCTCGTTGTTTATCATCATATTTTCGGGAACTTTGACTCCGCCGTTTTTGAACGCAACGTAGGATTTCCACTTGTGAACGCAAGCATCTATAACTTCGTGTTCGGGCATAAATGTTTTACAACCTGTTTTATGAATATCTTCTCTTATCATTGATGCGTGATAAACTTCCAAATCATTTTGAAAATGAATTAAATCAGGTTTTTCTTTATTTAAAATTTTTAAAAGACTTTCCTTATATTCAGGAGCATTTGCATACGGAACATAATATTTTCTCTTTGCATGAGATAAAACCAAATCGGTAGGTTCAGAGCCCATTCCGATTATTTCTTCACATTTTTTGCTTTTCAATAAAGAATTTATAACACCCTCTGACGGTGCTCCACCTGCTCCTGCGATTAATATTTTTGCCATTTATCCGTTTACCTCTTTTAAAAAATCATCATAATTTCTTATATATTCTTTTTCATCATAAAATGTACTTGCTAATACCATTAACTTGCAACCGTATGAAAAATGTTTCATTTCTCTCCACATATTTTTACCGATATACAGCCCTTTATCAGGCCTGTTTAACCAAACTTTTTCTGTTGTTTTCCCGTCATCTAAAACAAACTGACAAGCTCCGTCTATTGCAACAATAATTTGTTCCAACTCTTTATGGGCATGGCAACCTCTGTCCTGTTCCGGCAGTGTATCAAAAATCCAATATACACGTTTAATTTCAAAAGGAATATTTTTATTGCTTTCAAGAGAAATCAATTTTCCTCTCTCATCACCAAAAACATGTAAATCTATTAACTTATAGTTCATTATCACTCCTACTTAAGACTTTATTATAAATGATTTCTGATTATAAATCAAACATCTGCATTCATTATCCGTGTCTGCCGCCTAATGCCAAAAATACAGCCTCTAACAATATCCCTATTTCCCACAAAATGTTTCTGTGTTTCAAATAGTACAAATCATATTGAAGTTTTTCAGTTACATCATCAATATTGATACAATGTCCCT
>JBJEGL010000199.1:0-8038 GCA_051875035.1 Candidatus Gastranaerophilaceae bacterium
GCTTAAAGCTGAATTTCATTTCAGCAAAACGTGGCTCCATTAAGGAGCCCGTTTTTTTATACTTATATATAAATTATTCAAATATTTCCAATTTTTTGTTTAAATAAGTTATTAAATTTTATAATTTAAAGAATTATTCAAGTTTAGCCATACAGGAAACAAAACTTGTCTATTGAATTAAAACAGGCATAAAAATACAGTTACAATCTTTATAAAACATAATATTGTATTTTATACACTTATAGATTATGATAAAATGTATTTGTTAAGGATTAATTCAATGAAGTATGATATATCATCTAAATACAAAGCAGACAGTGAAAGATACGACGAATTATTTTTTAAAGAAGGAACTCCGAGAAAAATAACGGAGAAACTCCTTAAAAGTCTGCGGGATATGTCAGATGATGAAGCAGAAAGAAGACAAAAACGTCTTAATTATGCACAATATTATCAAGCACTTATTAAATCTCCAAACGATACTGACAGCAAAGGTTTAGATTCTATACCTTATTTTTTCTCACATGAAGAATGGGAAAAAATTGAAAAAGGACTTGCACAAAGAGCAAAATTATATGATTTAATAGTGCGAGATATTTACGGAAAACAAAAATTAGTAAAAGAGAAAATCGTACCTCCTGCACTTATTTATGCAAATCCGAACTTTTTACAAATGCTATGGACAGAAAAAACAGCAAATAACTGTTTTATAAATTTGATGAGTACAGATATTGTCCGAAATACAGATGGCGAAATTATTGCCGTAAATGACAGGTTCCAAATTCCCGAAGGACTCGGAAACACTCTTGAAAACAGACTTTCCATGGCAAGAGCGTATCCTGAATTATTCCACGACTTAAATGTTAAAAGAATAAACGAATTTTTTGCAAATTTCAGACAAACAATTCTTTCCGGCGATAATGAAGAAGAGTCAAATGCGGTATTATTAGCTTCAGAGCCCGAACGATATCAAAGAAGCGAAGATGCAATACTTGCAAAATATTTGAAATTACAGCTTGTAGAAAATGACGACTTATCCGTAAGAGGGTTCAAAGTATACTTGAAAACTCTTGCAGGTTTAAAGAAAATCGATATAATTTTACGACGTGTAGAAGACGGCATGTGTGACCCGTTAGAACTCAGAATTGATTCGGGAGAAGGTGCTGTCGGATTAATCAGTGCGGTAAGAAGCGGAAATGTTAAAATCATAAACGCTTTGGGAACGGGAATTTTAGAAACACCTATAATAAGAGCATTTTTACCTCAAGCAGCACAATATTTTCTTGGAGAAGAATTACTAATCAAACCTGTTAAAACGTATTGGCTCGGTGATGAAGAATCCAAAGAATATGCATTGAATAATCCCGAAAAATTAATGTTTTACAATGCTTTTGAAAAAACAGAGTTTTGGATATATAAAAAAATGACTTCGACTGCACAATTGGCTCTTTCCGAAAAAATTATGCAAAATCCTGAAGGTTTTACAGCGGAAGAATATATTGAAACGTCAATAACACCTTATATTCAAGACGGAAAATACTGCACGGGCGATGCACATTTCAGATTATTTTCAACAAATACAAAAGAAAAAAACAGCGTGCTTCCGGGCGGATATGGCTGGGTTGCGGATAAAAACGGCAAAAAGATTGTAGAAAAAGATATCTGGGTAATTTCAGGCGGAGAAACAAAAAATCAATCGGGTAAAAATAAAAACGTTGAATCAATTGCATTATCAAGAGCCGGCGGAGATTTACCGAGCAGAACTGCCGATAATTTATTCAGACTCGGAAAAAATCTTGAAAGAGCTGAGTTATTAACAAGAATTGCAAGAGGAGTGGCAAAAAGACTTGCAGACAGAGAGCTTTCGGATATTACCGCACCAATTCCGTATTTATTAAAATCATGGCAGGAAAATATATCTTCAAATTATGAATATGAAGATATTTTATGGAATTTATCCATGAAAAAGACCGAAGATGCAGGTTTACAACCAATTTTCAAGCAGATAAGGTTTTTAGCCGTACAACTGCGAGACAGAATTTCCGAAGATACATGGCAATTCATCAAAAGTTTCGGAGAACACAATCTTCCGGAAGGCAAAGATGCTGCAGCACTTTTACCTTATATGCAGAGAATTATTTCCGACTCGGCAGCATTTGAAGGTTTAATTTCAGAAGGAATGACAAGAGGACACGGCTGGAGATTTTTGGATATAGGCAGAAGAATTTCGAGGGGAATTTTAACACTTAAGCTTATAAAAAATATGCTTAATGAAAAAACAGATAATGAACAGGAAGTTTTAACATCAATGCTTGAAGTCAGTGACGGTTCATTGACTTATTACAGAAGATACGGCACAAAGCTACATGCGGCACCTGTTATAGACCTTTTAATGTGCGATGAATCAAATCCCCATAGTGTTGCTTATCAAGCTGCACTAATTGAAAAAACGGTGAATGAACTTCCCAAAGCCACAGATTCTGTATCTTTTTCCGCACTTGATAAAGAAATTTTAAAATTAACATCACAATTAAGATTGGTTGATATTTATAATTTAATCAGAGATAATGACGGAAAAAGAGAGATGCTTTCCGAATATTGTGAAGCAAGAATAAAAGAATTTGAAAATACGGAAGAAATGCTAAACAGAGAATATTTCAGCCATATTCCGCAAAAAGGCATCAAATCTGCTATGGCTACGGAGGTTTAGGTGAAATATAATATTACACACGAAACAGAATATAAATATTCAATTCCTGTAACAATAAGCCAGCATATAATACACCTTGAACCAAGAACAACAGAAAGACAGAGATGGTCTAATCACGTTGTTGAAATAACACCGGAGCCTGCTTATAAAACAACCCGTGATGATATATACGGAAATAAAGTAATGGCTTTCAGTATAGAAGACGAGCATAAGATATTTAAAGTTGTCGCAAAAGGTACAGTTGAAGTTATAGCAAATGAAATTCCTGAAAAATCAATGAGCTGGGAAGAAGCAAAAATGCGTTTGTCAAATCCTCAAACGCAGCAAGATATAAAAGGTTCAATGTTTTTATATTCTTCACCGTTAGTACTGTTTGACGGAGCAATAAGAAGATATGCGTATACAAGCTTTACACAGGGAAGACCGATAATGGAAGCTTGTTTAGACTTAAATCACAGAATTTTCACGGATTTTCAGTATGCACCCGGAAGCACAAGGATAGGAACATTACCTTCAGAAGTTTTGCGGGACAGAAAAGGAGTATGTCAGGACTTTGCACATTTTATGATAGCCTGCTTACGTTCAATAGGATTATCCTGCGGATATATAAGCGGATATCTTCATACCAGAAAGAAAAATGAACAGCCGAAACTAATAGGAGCAGATGCAACTCACGCCTGGGTCAGTGTTTATATACCCGATGTCGGATTTATTGAATTTGACCCGACAAACGACTGTTTGGCAGGTGAAGAACACATAATTGTGAGCAAAGGCAGAGATTTTGGTGATGTAAGCCCTTTAAAAGGTGTCATCACAGGTGGCGGGCCGCACACCTTAAATGTAGCGGTTAATGTAGAAGAAACCGATTAAGAGGGGTGAATTTTCAATGAAATTTGAATCGTACAATACGGAAGGCTTTTTCGATGAATTGTTTCATGAAGACGGAAAGCCGCGTTCTTGTGCGGAAGCGTTAATTGAAACGATTAACGAATTGCCTGACGGCGAGCTTCAGCGTCGTCAAAAAACGGCAGAAGCATCATTTATGGATATAGGAATTACTTTTGCTGTTTACGGCAACAAGGACGGTGCGGAAAAAATTATTCCGTTTGATGTAATTCCGAGAATAGTTGAAGCAAATACATGGTCAAATCTTGAAAGAGGTTTGAAACAAAGAACAGAAGCTATGAACTGTTTTTTGAATGATATTTACGGCGAACAAAAAATATTAAGAGATAAAGTTGTTCCCGAAGAATTAATTAATACCTGTACAGCATTTCGCAAAGAATGTATGGGGCTTGTTCCTCCTAAAAAAATATGGGCTCATATTACGGGAACAGACCTCGTTCGTGATAAAGACGGTACTTTTTATGTATTGGAAGACAATATGAGATGTCCGAGCGGAGTATCTTATGTTTTGCAAAATAGAAGAATTTTGAAACAAACTTTTCCGAAAGTATTTTCAAAATGTGCAATAAGACCTGTCGATGAATATCCCGCAAAACTTCGTGCAATGCTTGAGTTTTTAGCACCAAACCATATAGAAAACCCTCACGTTGTGGTACTAACACCCGGAGTATACAATTCTGCATACTTTGAACATTCTTTTCTTGCACAACAAATGGGTGTTGAACTTGTTTCCGGTAATGATTTGATTGTAAAAGACACAAAAGTTTATGCAAAAACAACAAGAGGACTTGTTCCCGTTCATGTAATTTATAGAAGAATAGACGATGAATTTTTAGACCCGTTAACATTCAGAAAAGATTCTTTGCTTGGAGTTCCCGGAATATTTGAAGCATACAAAGCAGGAAATGTATCACTTGCAAATGCACCGGGATGCGGCGTTGCGGATGACAAAGCTATTTATACGTACGTCCCCGAAATTATAAAATATTATTTAGGTGAAGATAATATAATTCCGAATGTACCGACATTTGTATGCGAAGACCCCGTAAAAATGAAACATGTAATAGCAAATATAGATAAAATGGTTGTTAAAGCCGTAAGTGAATCGGGCGGATACGGAATGCTCGTAGGGCCGAAAGCTACCGAAAAAGAACGTGAAGAATTTAAAGAAAAAATCAAAGCAAATCCGAGAAATTATATAGCACAACCTATGATTTCACTGAGCCGTGTACCTTCAATAGTAAACGGAGGATTTGAAGGCAGACATGTAGATTTAAGACCATATATCATTCAAGGAAAAGATATATATGTTCTTCCGGGTGGTCTTACAAGAGTAGCACTGAAAAAAGGTTCTGTTGTTGTAAACAGCTCACAAGGCGGCGGCTGCAAAGATACCTGGGTTATTGCACCGGAAAAAGGTGCACCCGAACAAGGTCAAAGTATACAATATATGCAGCATCAACAGCAGCAGCAACAACAGGAAAGGAGAATCATATGTTAAGCAGAGTAGCCGATTCACTTTTTTGGATAAGCAGATATATTGAACGAGCGGAAAACATTGCGAGATGTATTGACGTAAATCTCAATTTATTACTGGATTTGCCGGGAGAAGAAAGACAATTTGAAGCAGTAATCCAAACTGCAGGATGTTCAAGAGATTTCTATCACAAATACAGCAGTGCAACATCCGAAAATGTTATGCATTTTTTAACTTTGGATGAAGAAAATCTCGGAAGCGTAATAAACTGCGTTGCAAACGCAAGAGAAAATGCCCGTTGCATAAGAGAAACCATAACCCTTGAAATGTGGATGGTAATCAATAAATTTTATCACAGATTAAAAGAAAATGATGTCAAAGAGCAAATGCTCAATAATCCTCATAACTTTTTTACCGAAATAAAAGAGTTTTGCCAATTATACGTAGGTATTCAGGATGGAACAATGAGCCACAATGCGGGCTGGAACTTTGCTTGGCTTGGAAGAATGCTTGAAAGAGCAGACCAAACATCAAGAATTTTAGACGTAAAATACTATATGCTTCTACCTGACGTAAGTATGGTCGGAATGTCACTTGATACGGTACAATGGACAGCTCTTTTAAAGAGTGTAAGTGCATTTGAAATGTTTAGAAAAACTTTTTCAAATGTTACACCCCAGAACGTATCCGAATTTTTGTTACTGAATAAAGAATTTCCCCGCTCGGTACTTTACTGCATAGAACATGCCGAAAGAGCTTTGAAAAAAATTACAGGTGCTCAAAATACTCTCAATGGAGAAAAATCTATAAGAGTAATAGGTAAACTTAAATCACAGCTTGAATTTGCAACAATTGACGAAATTATTTCAAAAGGACTGCACGAAACAGTCGACGATATTCAACTAAGACTATCTCACTTTAATGCCGCCGTTAGAAATGACTTCTTCGATTGCACATGGCAGTTGTAATTCTGAAATATTTTATATAATAGGGTTTTATACAAATTGTATAAAACCCTTATTATACTGAGCTATAGAATTTTTTGCTGCAAACGTCCTTTTTGCAACCTACAAGCTTTGTATATCTTAATACTTTTTCCCTTTTTTATAGAATTTTCTTCATTTTTATAGAAGCGATACAAAATGTTTCTACAAAAAACAAAAATAGATTAAGATATGGAAAGCTATGTAGAACTACAATCCATAAAACTTAAAAATAGAGAAGGAATTTTATTCTGAATGAAGCAGAATTTGCAAAAGAATTTTTACAAAGTGAAAAAGAGTATTTTGAGAGGAATTTTGAAACAAAGTCTTTTCATGAAGCTGTGTATTATAACTTAAAAAGAGCAATCATAAAACTTATGCAAACTACAATATTATTTATGTTTTTAAAAGACAGTTTTATCAATTTAAAGAAAGACGAATTGTTTTTTAAAACGTTAAACAAAGAAGATAAAAAGTCATTAAATCTTATGATAAAATCTATCGAATGCATAATTTTAAAATTGGAAGAAATCTTATTGCCTCTGTCGGAAGGTTTAAAACAATAATAGTGTATATAAACTCCTAATAATATAAAAAGAAAAAGAGGATAAATCCAATCCTCTTTTTTCGTGTTTAAAGATGTTTACTTAATGATTTGTTATTTTTAATAATACCCGCTACATTCATCAATGCCAATGAATTAAGCGTTGCATTCAATTGTGCACTTCTGTCCATATATCTGTTATTGTCAAAATTTGTATTATTTTCTTCTTCGTTATTATTTTTACGAAAGTATTCGGTACCACGACCGGCTCTGTCATCTGAGGTCTTCGCCGCCGTTCCGGAAATATCACCGCTTTTGAAATTCAACGCTCCGGCAATACCAAATGCTCCCGCAGACCTCGTATCAACCATGATTTTATCCTCTGCTTTTGAGCATTCCAAGTAAACAGTATGCCTCATTTAGCACACCCTGTAACTTACTCACCACTTTTCATTCAACGCATACGACATTCAAAGTCGCATACACAGGCTCAATAGAACCTTCGGATTTTTCTTTATCCGATTTACACCGGGTAAATTAATTTTCCCTTTCGGTTGCATGAAAAACTCAATACGATTTTTTTTGTTAGCATGATTGTCTTATTTTAATGATTTTGTTACAAATATTTACATTTAGCACAACAATACTTATAAATTCGGCTATTTTAGCAAAATAAAAGCAGCCATTATAATTTAATGACTGCTTTATTTGTGAAAAATTATTGCGTTAATCTGTTGTAAAATCTCTCAGAGCAACATCATCAGCAGAATCTTCTTTCATTGCTGTTTCAAGGAGCTTATACGTCATATATGCACCTAATGCAACTGCTTTCGGGTCAAGCTCCGTATTGTTTGCTGCTTCAATTATTGCAGAATTAATTTCAGGATTTTCTTCTTTTATATAATGTATCATTTGCTTACGCCAAGCGTGAACATCTTGAAAAATTTCCGCAAATATTAATGATGATTGTTCTTCTGTGATTATCGGTAACACTTATCAGATTCCCGTTTACTCTTCGGTTTTTTCTTCTGTTTCTTCTTCAAAACTATCTGTTCTTATAGAAGCATTTTTTGAAGCTTTAATATATTTGCTTTTATGTTTTTCAACCTGTCTTAAAAGTTTATCTGCAAGCAAATCTATTGCAGCATACATAGTTTCTGCAGTTTCTTCAAGTTTAATAGAACCTGTTGTCATTTTGCAAATAACTTCAGCCGTATGACTTTCGTTTACGGAAGGGTTTTTAATTACGCTCAAAACAACTTCAACAAGTTGAATTTGGTCATAATGATTTGAAACCTTACCTATTTTTTCTTTTGTGTACGCTTTAATAGCATCAGTAATTTCAATGTTTCTTCCGTTTACGATAATACGCATAAACTTTTAGCCTCCTACATAATAACTTTTAGATTATAAAACAT
>JBJEGL010000200.1:0-2153 GCA_051875035.1 Candidatus Gastranaerophilaceae bacterium
ATTTAATCAAAAAATCAAAAAAATTATTGCAAGTGGTTATAAATGACTAAGAAAATACTTATAGTCGATGATGAGCAGGATATAGTCGAAACTCTAAAATTCATGTTAGAAACAGAAAATTATGAATGTCATTGTGCTTATGATGGAGAACAAGGTTTAAATAAAGCACGTGAAATTAAACCGGATTTAATAATTTTAGATGTAATGATGCCTGTTATGAACGGTTATAAAGTAAGCAGACTGTTAAAATTTGATACTCGTTATAAGGATATTCCGATACTAATGCTAACCGCTCGTTCTCAGGAAAAAGATAAAGAACTCGGTGAAGAAACAGGTGCTGATGAGTACATTACGAAACCGTTTGATATTAATTTTGTTATGGAAAGAGTAAAATCTTATTTGGAATAATTATGGAAAAGAAATCAGTCAGTAATAAAACTCTTGAAAAGTTAAAATATGACCTTGTAAGAGAAAAGTTGATAACGTATGAAGATTTGGAAAAGTCTGAGGAACTTGCAGTTTCTCAAAGGCAAAATATTGGGCAGGTATTAATAAACAAAGGATTGATAACAGAACAAATTTTGCTTGATTTTTTGGCATCAAAACTTCATTTTCCCTCAACGACACTAAGTACATATATTATTGATGAAAAATGTTTAAAATATATTTCTGCGAAAGATGCAAGAAAATATAAAATGATTCCTCTGTTTAAAATAGAAGACAGCCTTAGTGTTGCAATGTGCGACCCTTTAGACTTATTTGCAATTGATAAAATTGTGGAAAAAATCGGTTGCGAAATAGAGCCTGTTATTGTTTCCGAAAACTCTTTAATGCAGGCAATAGATAAATACTATAAGGACGATTGTGTCGGTGTAGTTTCTGCTAATTATAATGAAGAAAAATATGATTGGAGAGAAGAACTTCATAAGGGAAGTTTGACAAGTGAACATACATTGCTGCTTATTCGTGCAATATTAAAACAGGCAATTTTAGAAGATGTACATGAATTGATTTTTGAACATGGAGAAAACGGTCTTGCCGTAAAATTCAGAACTCCTTCGGAAGTCGTAACGACGGGAGAAATTCCTTCTATGATAGAAGCTGCATTTGTTTCTAAATTAAAAACAGCTTCTGATTTGGATCCGAATGTTTCTCAAATTTCACAGGAAGGAAAACTCGTTTTTACAACAGATAAAAATATTCAATTGACAGCAAGTGTAGCGGCTTTTCCGACACTTGAGCATGAACGTATTTTGATAAAATTATACAAACCGCCTAAAAAACTTTCTGAATACGGACTTTCTTTAAGCCAAATATCTCAGATTAAAAAAGCACTTAATTCTTACGGTATTATACCTGTATGCGGTGCTTCTTTGTGCGGTAAAACACATTTGATTTATTCTATTTTACAGGAATTAAATACTCCGGAAAAAACATTTATGACAATAGAATCTATTGCGAAGTATAAATTAAATGGGGTATACCAGTCCGAGTTAAACGAAAATATAGGCTTTAATATGGATAAAGCAATGAGATTTATTGAGTTTCAAGATCCTGATGTGTTGTATTTTGAAAATATAACAACAAAAGAAGGATTGGATTATTTTAGTTCTCTTGTATTTAAGAATAAAACGTTATTAACAGAGTTTTTATCCGACAATATTGAGGATTTGAGGCATAAGCTATCCTATCCTGATTTTGCAACTTTTAAATCAGTAATTTCGTGTTTAATATATATCCACGGAAAAGATGATGTCGAAATATTTAGTGGTAATAGCTTAAATCAATATATATTATAATTTGAGAAGGGTTGTTTTATGCAAAAATTAGTAAATAAAAAGTTACTATAAGAATTGATTTTGTTAACAATTTTATGTGCTATAGGTGCTGTAATTGCATATTCTCAAGGTAAAGACGGTACTTGGGATTTGGCAAATTACCATTTTTATGGGGTCTATGCGTTTCTTAAAGGAAGAATAGGATTGGATATTATGCCTGGTGGGGTAATATCTTATATGAATCCTATTTTGGATATTCCGCTGTATTTTGCCGTCAAATATTTGAATAATTATCCTGTAGTTATTGCAAGTTTGACCGGTATGTTATGGGGGGTTATGGTCTTTCTATTGTATAAGTTTACATCAATGGTTTTT
>JBJEGL010000201.1:0-7997 GCA_051875035.1 Candidatus Gastranaerophilaceae bacterium
TGTTCTCGGGCTTTAAGCCAAGTTCCCCTTTTCTGTATTGTCCTGTTTCTTCACAATAGCCGAATATCACTTCAACCGTACAAAATATCAAATGAGGTGAAACAATACACATTCCTAACAAAAAAGACCCCGAAGGGTCAGATTTATTAAATGGGGCGGGTGGTGGGATTCGAACCCACGCATATCGGAACCACAATCCGAGGTCTTAACCGCTTGACGACGCCCGCCATATTTTCTGTCTGTGTTTAAAGTATCTTTTAAACAAACTGTTTTGTCAATATTCTTATTTCGTTTCTTTTTGTTTTATTAGTACAAAAAATATAGAAACAGCTTTTTAAGATATATTTTAAATTCTTTCTGTTGTTTTGTCTTTTTGTCATTATATTTACATATTCTTTTAAAATTAAAACAACTAACCCTGCTGCTATGAATCAACAGGCTATACTTTTATGCTCTATATTTATATTATATAATCTTTTCCATCCAAACCATATTTAACCAATGATTAAACTTATAGCCGCATTTATGAAATTCGCCAACCTGTTTAAAACCTATATGTTTATGAAAATTGACACTGTTAAAATCCAAATATGGATTATCATCATCCGAAGGTATTCCAATACACGCATATAAATTAGTTATACCTATGGATTTTAATTTCAACTCAATATTTTGGTACAACAACCTTCCTATGCCTTGTTTTTGAAAGTCTTTATCAATATATTTAACATCACAAATTCAAAAAAGATTAACAAAAGAAAAGGATACTCAGATATTAATGACCTTCCCGAAAATTGGGAAAGCTATAAATACCAAAAAGAATTTAGTAAAGACGGGGCTCCGACAGAAAATGTTATCAAAATTATTCAAGCAGCAAAAGGCAGAGATTTAGTAATAGCTGACAAAAAATTAAAACAATCCGCAGCAGAACTCCTTGAAAAAGGACTTGAACCAAAAGCCCAAGCACCTGACACTATAAGTGTTGCAGAAATGGAAAAAATGATTAAAGTAGAAGAATTAGTTCACGAATGTAATTAGTAAAAAGCCCCGTAAAACGGGGCTTTAGTTTTATACTTCAGATTTTAAAAGTTCAAAAATATCATTACATATTTTTATCAAATTTTTTGCCATTGCAAAATTTATTTGATTTGGACCATCACAAAGTGCTTCATCAGGATTAGGATGAACTTCAAAGAACAATCCGTCAGCTCCTGCTGCTGTTGCAGCCTTTGCAAGAGTAGAAACAAACTTACGTTCTCCTGATGTATAAGTACCTCCACCACCCGGTAATTGAACACTATGAGTTGCATCAAAAATCAAAGGATAGCCGAGTTCATGAATAATCGGTACGGTTCGCATATCAGAAACCAAGTTGTTATAACCAAAAGAAACGCCCCTGTCCGTTACAACTATTTGTGCGTTCCCGCTGTCTAAAACTTTTTTAGCGATAGATTTCATCTGATTAGGTGCTAAAAATTGACCTTTTTTAATATTAACTATCTTTCCTGTTTTTGCAGCAGCAACTAACAAATCGGTCTGTCTGCACAAAAAGGCAGGAATTTGAATGATATCCGCAACTTGTGCAGCTATTTCAGCCTGTTCAACAGAATGTATATCCGTAACAATCGGAACATCAAATTCTTTTTTAGCTTCTGCCAACAGTTCAAGACCTTTGTCAATTCCCAAACCTCTGTAGGAATCTAAGGAACTGCGATTAGCTTTATCATAAGAACATTTAAAAACAAAATTTACACCAGTTTCCATAGTAATTGTTTTAAGAGCCTCTGCTGTTTTGAATAAAATATCTTTGCTTTCCATAGCACAAGGTCCCGCCAAAACAGTCAACTTATCTCCACCTATTTCAAAATCTCTTAATTTTATTTTATTAATTGTTACCATATTAACTCCTCTTTATGAGAATTATACAGGTTTATACAGGTTTTTCAAAGATATTAAGTTTTTTTACCCTAAATCAAAAAAAGTGGAAAAAATAGTAAGACATGAGATAAAATTGTAAAGATGATAAAAAAGTTTTTAATACTAACATTTATATCAGTAATTTTCGGAAACATGGTTTTTGCTTCTGAAGAAATTGTTTTGCCCGTAATACAAAAGAAACAAAAAATAGACTTACATCCTGTTGCAAAGAAACAAACAAAAACCATTGTTATAAATTCACAAGAAGAAATTTCCGAAATGATAAAAATACAGCAGCAAAGTGAACTTGAAGATATTGAAAGATTATGGCAGGCTACAGTTGATAACAATCAATTGATAAAATTTACCATTCAAAAACTAAATACACCGGAAGGACAAAGAAGACTCCACTCGTCACTTGCTGCAAAAACTCTTTCTGCAGTTGTATACGGTGCAACCTTTTTACCGTCTTTCGCAGGTGCGGATTCACTTGTTCAATCTGCATCTTTTGCAACAGGAAAACTTGTTAATAATTTTTTGAATAGAAGTGCAATACCAAAACAAGAAATGATTAGCGACACAGAATTAATTGAACTGGCAGGCACAATAGAATCTTTGCAAGATACAATTATTTCAGCATATTACAATTATAAAGGTTCTTTAAATAAACTCAAAGATATAAGAACACGAATAGTGTTATATAATAAAAATTATTCTAATGCACTACAAACAGGTGATAAATTAGAGGTTATCATATCATCTTCCCAATATGAAGATATGCTTTTAAGTGAATACTATACCGAGCAAGAAGCAAAAAAATACTATTTGGAGTTAGAACGCCTTGCTGGGACAAAAACAATTGAAAAATTAAATTTAACACAATACGCATACAAAAATGCAATTATTAACCCAGAAAAAATAAAAAAAACAGATTAAGATGAAAAGAATAGCAAAATTATTATTAATAGTATTATTTTTATCCAACTACTCGTTATGTATTGCCAACACAACATACGAGGATTTAGAACATCCCAAAAATCCTGCATACAGACTTGGGACAAGCAGTAAGAATCCGGAAAAAGAATATAAAGCAAAAGAAATATCCACTTTTGAGGAATCTAAAGCTAAAACGAAAAGAGAATATATAAAAAATAAATCTTATGCGGACTCAACCCTTGCGGAACTTTCTTCACAAATTGGAAAAGTTGTTGATACAGACAAGGAATTTTTAATGGCAGATATATCCATTTTGTGGGCAGGAGCTGCAGCAAAATCCGAAACTGTAAAATTTACAATTTACAAACTTTCCAATCCTGATGCGGATAAACCGGATGAAAATATAATAAAAAAAGTAGTAAGACCGCTTGCTAATTTTTCATCAATGGCAGGAGCTGGTTTTTTAAATCCGGTTGCAGCAACTTCCGCAATAATGAGCGGTGCATTATTTAACTCCTTATCGGTAGATGATAAAGAGTTAAACTACAAATATACAAAAGTCACCGATGCAGATATGATTATGCTGCTTAAAAGAGTTGATGACCTTCAAAAACAATTAATACATAACTATATAGACTATATGACATCTTTAAAAGCAGCGGAAACAGCGGCAACTATTGTTCAAAACAGATATGATAACTTACAGGCAGCCAAAACCGGCAGCAGAGAACTTATACTTGTTGCAGATGCATACTATCATTCCGCTCTTGAAAAAAAACAAAGTATAGAAATGGATTTTTTATCAAAAAGAGCAGCTCTTGAACAAATCGTCGGAATAGAAACATTAAAAGAATTTGAAGATACCTTAAAAGAAAGAAAAAATTCTAATTTTTAGTTTTGCTTTTCTTCTTTTTTGAACTCGGTACATAAAGCCTTGTATTTGAATTTAAAGGAACTCTCTTTACAGACTTTACGTCTTCCATAGCATTTAATGCATTAATTACATAATTTAATTTATCAATAGAATTAACTTCTAACCCAAGTTCAATAATACCAAGTTTTTTACTTGAATTAGATTTAACATTGGCATAATTGATATTTGTATCGCAGTCCGTAATTTTAGCTAAAATTTCTTTGAGCATACCGATTTTATCATCAACATCTATTCTGATTGCTGAAACATAAATCTTTTTATTTAATTTTGCAATATCAGGATTCCAGGAAATTTCAAGCAATCTCTCCGGCTGAACCGTTTCCAGTGATTTACAATCTTTTCTGTGAACAGAAATTCCCTTACCTCTTGTTACAACACCGACAATCGGCTCGCCCGGAAGAGGAAGACAGCACTTTGCCAACTGGTACATTAAACCTTCAAGCCCGATAATTTCCTGTTTACTTGAATGTATTTTTTGATGAGACATAAACCGAGAAACATCATCATTTTGAGTATCATGTTTCAATCTGTTCATAACTTTAATTGCAGATATTTCTCCATTGCCAAGCAGAGCAAGCAAATCATCAACAGAAGTTAAATTCATCGTTTTTGCTATATTTAAAAGCTCTCCGCTTTTTATACATTCGTCATAAATACTTTTTGTAAGTTCAGCCTCCATAAGACTTTTACCGATACTTATATACTCGTCACGTTTATGCTTTTTAAACCATTGACGTATTTTTGTTTGAGCTTGCTTAGTTACAGCAAAATTCAGCCAATGCATTTTTGGTTCAGATTTTTTTGCTGTTAAAATTTCAACAATATCTCCGTTTTTCAATTTCGTATCAAGTTGTGCAATACGACCGTTAATCAAAACACCTGTTGTTTTACAGCCAACATCCGTGTGAATTTTAAAAGCAAAATCAATAGGTGTTGCTCCAAAAGGTAAATCGATAACATCACCTGTCGGAGTGAACGCAAATACTTGATTTGTAAACAAATCCATCTTGACCCGTTCAACAAAATCATTTGCACCGGCACTTTCCTGCTCAAGTTCAAGCATTTTTCTCATCCAGGCAAACTGAATATCCGTTTTAGAATTTGCCTTTACCGAACCGGACTCTTTATACCTCCAATGAGCAGCAACACCATATTCTGCTACGTGATGCATTTCTCTTGTTCTAATTTGAACTTCAAGAGGTTTTTGTCTCGGACCCAGAACAGATGTGTGTAAAGATTTATAACCATTACTTTTAGGCATTGCAATATAATCTTTAAATCTGCCGGGAATAGGCTTAAAGTGGGAGTGGATAACCCCTAAAACTTCATAACATTCTCTTTCTGAATTAACAATAATTCTTACTGCAGTAACATCATATAAATCATGAAATGCAATATTTAATCGTTTCATTTTTTTGTAAATACTGTAATAATGCTTAGCTCTTCCGGTAATTTCCGCATCTATTTTATTTTGTTTTAAATTGATGGAAATTGTTTGCATAAGCATTTGAACTGTTTGTTCACGTTCATTTTTCTTCTGTGCAACTAATTGTGCTATTTCAAAATATTTATCCGGCTGCAAATAACGCAAAGATAAATCTTCCAACTCGGATTTTATCTTTCCGATACCTAGCCGACCTGCAAGCGGAGCAAAAATATCAAGAGTTTCCTGAGCAATTCTCTGCTGTTTATTTTGTGCCATATAGTTCAATGTACGCATATTATGAAGCCTGTCTGCAAGCTTCAAAAAGATAACACGAACATCTTTTGCCATTGCAACAAACATTTTTCTAAAATTTTCTGCCTGACGTTCTTCTTTTGACTGAAATTGATATTTTCCAAGCTTAGTAACACCCTCTACAAGGTTTCTGACATCAGTACCAAATTCTTGTTCTATTTGCTCCGGAGTCGTTTCCGTATCTTCAATTACATCATGGAGAAATGCCGCCATAATAGTATGATTATCAACCCTTAAATCAGCAAGAATTAAGGCAACTTCACAAGGATGAATAATGTATGGTTCTTCGCTGACACGATATTGCCCCTCATGCAGCTTTTTAGCATAATGATATGCTCTGTCAATCTCAGATATTTCTTCCTCGGAACGACCCTGTTCTTGCAGAATATCATGTAATTTACTTATCAGCGTTTCTACATTCATATAAATTTTCCTTGAATATATTGTAAAACTTTTAAAGAGTTTTTGCCACAAAAAATTTAAAAAATTATCATTTTGTTTTATAATTTTTATAAAAAGTGGCAAAAATGACAAATTTTGACTTAAATTTTATAAAAAAAACTCAAGACGGAATAATTTTAACAATAAGATTAACTCCAAATGCTTCAAGAGACGAAATTACAGGATATACGGAAGAATACATTAAAATACGTATTTCCGCCCCACCAAACGAAAATAAAGCAAATAAAAAATTAATTTCTTTTCTATCTGATTGGCTTGGTACAGCAAAATCAAATATTACCCTTGCAGGTGGAGACAAATCAAGATTAAAAAAAATTCTTATTAAAAACATTAAGCCGGAAGATTTGGTACAAAAAATCTGTCTTTATGGTAAAATTAGTACATAGAATCATTACGGAGTGAAAAATGTTATTAACATTAATATGGATAATTCAAATACTTAGTGCATTATTATTACTTATTCTGGTACTGTTACATTCACCGAAAGGCGATGGATTAGCAGCCATCGGCGGTATGGCAAATTTGTTTTCTTCACAAAAAAGTGCAGAAACAGGCTTAAACAAGTTAACTGCAATTGTTGCAGTTGTATTTATTATCACTTCATTAATTACAGGTTTTCGTGGTGTAAATCTTTATACATTCATAGTAATTGGATTAATGGCTGTTATTGCTGTTTTGTTCGTTCACTTTAGCAGAAAATAAAATATATAATATGATAAAATAGATTTCCAAATGTTTAATTTGGAAATCTATTTTGTATTGTATTACATTTTTTAATTTTTATATTTTACCGGTTGAACCAAAACCACCGCATCCTCTTTCTGTATTTTCAAGGGTTTCAGAAATGATAATTTGTGCTTGTTCAACCTTACAGATGACCATTTGAGCAACTCTTTCACCCGGCATAACTGTATATTCTTCCGAAGATAAGTTCACAACAGGAACACATACTTCACCTCTGTAATCCGAATCTACAGTACCAACCGCATTAATTAATGTTATACCGTGTTTAATTGAAAGTCCGGAACGAGCTCTTATTTGAGCTTCATAACCTTTTGGTAACTCAATTTTAATTCCTGTAGGAATTAAAGTTCTCTCCAATGATTTTAATACAATAGGCTCATCTATCGCCGCTGACAAATCCATACCCGAAGCACCGTCAGTTTTATATTCCGGCAAAATTTTATTGTGCTTTAATTTTTCGATTTTTAATTCAACCATAACAATTATGCCTCTCTAAGTGAAAATATTTCTTGATTATTTGATATATTAAGATTTTTAGACAAATTATAAACCCCTTTAGAAGTCAATATAAAATCAGTTTTGGGCAAGCATTCATACAAGTCTTTCAATTTTTGGGTACAAATAAATTCATTTTTCAAGTTTAATTTATTAATAGTATCTAAAAGGTCTAATTTTTCTTTAAAATCATCTTCTAAACAAACTTCACTCATTTCAACAATAAAATCTATACGAAGAGAAGGTCTTATGAACTCTTTAGATAAAGAATTCAGCGTATCTCTTGTATAAATTATAAAATCATCAAAGTGAGAAATACTTTTGTATACCAAAAAAAGTTTTTTTCTGTAATAACCTTTTTGTGATACCTGATTAAGATTAAGGTTATTTAACAAAGACTTAAAAAAGTTATTTTTAATTTTTGCAACTTCTTCCGGAGACAAAACATCTTCTTGAATAAAACCGGAAACTTGTTTTATTGATATATCAAACAGAAAAACAAAACCGGCATCATTGTTTTTAACGGTTTTTCTGTTTTTAACAACACCGGAAGCATGTGCAACGGCACGTTTTTTCGCACGTTCCAACCTTTTTGCATCTTCAATTTTAGCTGTTTCCTCAAGCTCTGCTACATATTCCGAAACTGATTTTAATAATATTGCAATTATTACCATAAAAATGATATCTGGAAACAGTATAAAAAATTGTTTAATAGCTATACTCAGCACACACATTATTCCAGCCAAAGCAATCAAAAACCAATGAGCCTCG
>JBJEGL010000202.1:0-2139 GCA_051875035.1 Candidatus Gastranaerophilaceae bacterium
CGAAGGTAAAGGTATCAAATAGGCTATTTTACCTGCAAAATTTTCAGCCATGCCCGAACGTTCGAGAGCCTTAAAAATCTCAGGCATAGGAGGATTTTTAATATAACTTACAAAGAAGTTAAGAGCTTTGAGAGATTCAAAGTCATCATCAGAGTTAAGTTTTTCAAGAGCCGTTTGATAGGATTTTTGTTCATTAATAGCCCCGAGAGCCGCAGCACAGGCATCAGCGAGATATTCATCGTCGGAAAAAGCATTAGAAACGAGTTCTCTTATTGCAAATAAATCCGGCGAAATTTCGTAATATCTTGCCGCGTATGTTTTTTGAGCAGCAGAACCGTTTTTTATCAAATCAAGCATTTTAGGTTTAATTGCATCTTGTCCGAAGACTTTTATTGCAGAAGCAAAAACCCTATCATAATCGGGAGAATAATACTCTAAGAAATCAAAAATATTTTGATAATTTGAACCGCATAAGGACATTTCAAATCGTTTGGAAACATTTTCTTTTATAAAAGGAAACAAGTATTCCGATTGAGATAAAAGTTCCTTAAACAATTCAACATCAGAGTCATTAATCATTTTTTTAATGACTTCAACCGCTGCTTTTTCGTCTTTTGCGGTAATTATTTTAACTTCTTTTTTCAAATCTTCCATAGCAGAATTATAACACATTTAGAAGATATCAAGAACACACATTCAAACAAAATAAAGCTTTTAAAGGATAAAATAAAAAATATGTATTAGCAGTTTACTACAAATTATACAAAGCCACGTCATTCAGAGGAAGTAAAACACACGAAGAATCTATGTATCAACGAATAATCTGTCATACTGAGGCTTTAGCCGAAGTATCTGTAAAATTTTTAAGTTCATGCAAAAAATTCTTCTTACCCAAAATTGCTGTCGGGTTCAGAATGACATTATCTCAAAGTATCTATATATTTTCAGTTGAGTTTTTATATTCATAACAAATTAATCTTCTTGTTCATCACGTTTTAATCCTTCAAGAATATAAAGAAGAGATTGTTTACTTACTGACCTGAAAGATTTTTTGCTTGTTTTGCTAATCTTTCATAATCTTCTTTTTAAATAGTTACAAAGTATCTTTTATTTTTATCATTATCAATTGTCATACATTAAATAACGTCTTTATTAATTGTTTTTTGTTTTAATAAATTCTAATTTATATCCTAATATTTCACCTATTAACTTGGCCTCTTCATATTTCAAAGTCTTTCTTGAAAGTTTTTGTGAAATATTAGCACTTGAATAGTTTTTGCCTGTACGTTCAGTCATTTCTGCAGCAAGTTATTTTAATTTTGTATTTGATTGAACAAGTAATATTGTTATTTCTTCCTTTATAGACATTTTATTTTTCTTTATAATTTTCTTTGACATAGTTTTTTATCAAAGTCGTTCCTAAATTTCCCGCTGTCCGATTTTGCTCATCTGCTAATATCTTAAATTTTTCATAAGTTTCATAATCAATTAATAGAACAAATCTTTTCTTATCTTTTGCCATAAAGTACCTTTTACCATAAAATTATAATAATTTATAATTTTATGGTAAGTTAGTTGGCATATCAATTGTAATTATATTACAATAAAATATGTAACAAATTACAATTTATTTAATGAGGAACAATGAAAAACTACAAAAATTTAAATCATTTAAACAAAAGAGTATCCAATAGGTTGTTAGATGCAATAAGGCTTGTGGAAATTTTAGAAAAATTAAATGAGGGAGAAGCACAAGAGGATATTTTAATTTCTATACTAAAATACAAGATAAAAACAGCATTTAAAGATATTGAAGATTGCAGACGTATGATTTCATCAGCAGGTTAAGCAGTAATGTAGTATTCCAAAGTTCATCATTACCTGCCCGTCAGACAGAATTTATTTCAGGGTCTTATTTTTATAGTATGAATTTTTTCTTTAGGTGCTTTTTCGCCAAACTATAAATATACTGTCTGTTTGTTTTGTTGAAAGAACGATACAAACAAAAAAAAGCCGTCATTCAGAAAGCGAATGGCGGTATATTTTAACATTAAATCCCAAAAAATAGCACGGGACAGATTTGAACTGTCGACATCACGGGTATGAGCCGTGTGCTCTGACCAACTGAGCTACCGTGCC
>JBJEGL010000203.1:0-2130 GCA_051875035.1 Candidatus Gastranaerophilaceae bacterium
ACGGATCGCAGATAAAACTTAAAGATGTTGCAAGAATTGAACTTGGTGCACAAACATATGATACATTCGGTATTGTAGACGGTAAACCTGCAGCAATTATGCAGGTAATACAGGTTCCTGGTGCAAATGCAATCAGTCTTATGAATGCTGCAACCAAAAAGATTGCGGAAATTGAAAAGACTTTACCCACAGGTTTAAAAATTACAACAATCATGGATGATACAAAATTTGTAAGAGAGTCTATAAAAGAAGTTGAATTTACGGTTCTTTTAACATCACTTATTGTTGTGTTTGTAATATTTGTATTTTTAGGTGATTGGAGAGCTACATTAATTCCTTGTGTTACGATACCGGTTTCTTTATTCGGAACATTTATTGCATTACCGCCGTTTGGAATGTCTATTAACCTGTTAACATTGTTTGCAATGATATTGGCGGTTGCAACCGTTGTAGATGATGCTATTGTTGTTATAGAAAACGTTAAGCGTCACATAGAAGAAGGAAAAGATCCTGTAACCGCAACTCAGCTTACAATGGAAGAAGTTGGCGGTGCGTTGGTTGCAATGGCAATGGTCTTAATGGCAGTATTTGTTCCTGTTGCATTTATGCCCGGATTATCAGGGTTAATGTATAAGCAATTTGCTGTATTTATTGCGGTATCTATTGCATTTTCTGCGGTATGTGCATTGTCTTTGTCACCTGCAATGTGTTCAATTATCTTAAAACATCACGATCCTAATAAAAAGGCATCGAATGTATTTACAAAGTTAATTGAAGTTATGTTTAATAAGTTCAATGTATATTTTGAAAAACTTACAGAAATATACATGGATTATGTTAAAAAGTTTGTATATAGCCAAAAATTAACAATAGCCGTATATATTGTAATAATATTTCTTCTTTGTTTGTTGTTTAAGTTTACACCGACAGGTTTTATTCCCGAAGAAGACCAAGGTGTTTTATTGGGTCAAATTAATTTGCCGGCAGGTGCATCACTTTCAAGAACAAAAAATGTTTGTACTGAAATTTATAAAAGTATAAAGGACATTGAAGGAATAAAACAGGTAATGACATTTGGCGGAAACGGTCCTGTAAACCAAGGTTTTGTCGTTGCAGAACTTCATGAATGGGGAGAAAGAAAAGTTAGTCCTATTCAATGGGTAATAAGAAAAATACAAAAGAAAAATACGGATTTATCCGCAAACGGAATCAGAGCTGAAATTTATAAAAATATTTCCCATATCAGGGAAGCACAAATTCAATTATTTTCACCGCCGGCAATTACCGGTATGAGTATGCTTGGAGGTTTTGAATTCCAAATGCTTTCAAAAGGTGAATATTCATATACTGATATAGAAAAGTTTGCACAACGTATTGTTTTTGAAGGAAATCAAAATAAATCTATTGTAAACTTGTTTACAACATATCAGGCGAATGTACCGCAATATATTGTCAATGTTGATAATGATAAAGTACTTGCACAAAATGTTGATTTACAGGAATTATATTCGACGCTTAGCGGAACACTCGGAACATATTATATAAATGACTTTAATAAATTAGGTCGTGTATATAGGGTTCAAATTCAAGCAGAGCAGAAATTCAGACGTTCTGCGGAAGATATTTCAAGAATATATGTAAAAAATAAAAACGGAGAAATGGTTCCGATAATGACGATGATATCGTTAACTCCGATAGTAGGTCCTGCTTCAATTACAAGATATAATCAATATAAATCGGTTCAATTCAGCGGTCAGCCTGCACCGGGAAGAAGTTCCGGAGAAGCAATGATTGCAATGGAACAAGTTGCAGATAAGGTGTTACCTAACGATATTACATACGAATGGTCCGGAACATCTGCTCAAGAAAGAGAATCTTCGGGGCAAACTGCGATAGTAATATCTTTAGCGTTATTGTTCGTATATTTGTTCTTGGTTGCTTTGTATGAAAGCTGGACAATTCCTATATCAGTACTTTTGATTTCGCCTGTTGCGGCAATCGGTGCATTAATTTTCCAAATGATGATAGGACAATCACTTGATTTGTATTCACAGGTCGGATTAATAATGTTAATCGGTCTTGCAACAAAACAAGCTATATTGATTGTTGAATTTGCGAAAGTTGAACACG
>JBJEGL010000204.1:0-7917 GCA_051875035.1 Candidatus Gastranaerophilaceae bacterium
GTCCGTTATTTCAAATGCTGCTTCAATAGGCTACGATTCACTTCCGATAGCAATAAGCATTGTTTTTATTGCAGCGGTAGTTATTGCTCTGCAAATCTCAAAACAATTTCTTATGTCAGGCGGTGACAGTTATGTCGGCGGTTTTATGGCAATTGCTTTAATAAGAGAAATTGCTCCCGGATTTGCGGCTTTGGCAATTTCTGCAAGAGCAGGAACTGCTGTAAGTTCCGAAATCGCAAATATGAAAGTAACTTCGCAGGTTGATGCTATGAAAACTTTAAAAGTAGATCCTGTCGGCTATTATTTTGCTCCGAGAATTTTAGCCGCTGCCTTTACTGTACCTTCAATTGTCATTTTAGCAGAATTACTTGGAATTATTGGCGGAATGGCTGTTTCTTACATGACAATCGGTCTTCATCCCACAAGATATCTGCACTCTGTTTGGCTTTTACTGAATTTAAAAGATATTTTTGTCAGTATATTAAAAGGTTTTATTTTTGGAATTATCATAACAACCGTATGTGCAACTCAAGGCTACAGTACGGAAGGCGGTGCTAAAAATGTCGGAATTTCAACAACTGAAGCAGCAATAAAAGCAACCGTCATACTTTTAAGTGCTGATTTAATTATTGCCTTACTGTTTTACTTTTAATCCGTTATTTTAAGGACTTTAAAATGTCTGCAATTCTTTCACAGGCATGCCCGTCACCGTAGGGATTTACGGCTTCTGCCATTTTTTTGTATTCATTTTCATCATTTAAAAGTCGATTTGCTTCTTCAAAAATTTTATCAGTATCTGTACCGACAAGCTTAACAGTACCGAACTCGACAGCTTCCGGACGTTCTGTTGTCCTTCGCAAAACCAAAACGGGTTTACCTAAAGAAGGAGCTTCTTCCTGTACTCCGCCTGAATCCGTCATAATAAGACAGCTATGTTTCATAAGAGTGGAAAACGGTGCATAATCTTGCGGTTCAGTTAAAATAATTCTTTCTTTACCTTCTAAAAGAGAATATACAGTGTTTTTTATATTAGGATTCGGGTGAACAGGGTATATAACTTGAATATCCTGATTTTGCTCAACCAGCTTTAATATAGCTGCACAAATATTTTTTATTGGTTCTCCAAAATTTTCACGTCTATGTGCTGTTACCAAAACCGTCCTTTTTGAAGAATCAAGTCCGAGATTGGAAATATCCGCTTCTTTATTTTTGACAATATATAAAAGGGCATCTATAACCGTATTACCAGTTTTATATGCATTTGTTAACGGAATTTTTGCATCTTTTAAATTTTGCATTGATGTATCCGTAGGAGCAAAATGGTATTCACAAAGAGAATCGACAAAAATTCTGTTAATTTCTTCAGGAAATGGATTATATTTATCAAAAGTTCTGAGCCCCGCTTCTACGTGTCCTACGGGGATTTTTGCGTAAAAAGCCGATAATCCCGCAGCCATAGAAGTAGTTGTATCTCCGTGAACCAAAACAATATCCGGTTTTACTGCTTCGTATACTTCCTTTGTTTTTAAAAGCACATCGGATGTTATAGACCATAAATTTTGATTTGCTTTCATTATATTCAAGTCATAGTCAGGTTTAATTCCGAACAAATGTAAGACAGAATCAAGCATTTCTCTGTGTTGTGCCG
Organism: Candidatus Gastranaerophilaceae bacterium; assembly: GCA_051875035.1. GTDB lineage: Bacteria > Cyanobacteriota > Vampirovibrionia > Gastranaerophilales > Gastranaerophilaceae > RUG841. The sequence continues at coordinate 1,649 of JBJEGL010000204.1, forward strand.
TAACACATACTATACTTTCAAAAATATCAGGATGTTTTTCAAATTCTTTGACCAAAGGAGCCATTTTTATTGCCTCGGGGCGAGTTCCGAAGACTGTTAAAACTTTGATTTTTGCCACTTTATTTTCCTTCTTTTACATAATTTTATTTTAGCATATAATTATTAATTCATAACAATATCAAAAAAACTTTTAGTAAAAACAAAAACGGCTTTCTATGCCGTTTTTATTTTTAAATATACTGATTTTTTGTATTATTGAACTGCAATATTTAATGCTCTATCCAAATCTTCCGTAATATCATCAACATCTTCAAGCCCTACAGAAAGTCTTATAAAACTTTCACTGATACCGCATTCTTCGAGTTGTTTTGCGGAAAGTTGTCTGTGCGTTGTTAATGCAGGATAGGTTACAACCGTACGAGTGTCGCCTATATTTGTTGCGTGAATCGGAAGTTTCAAATTTTCTATAAATTTCGTCGTAACTGCTCTGTCACCGTTTACAACAAAACTTAAAAGACCGGAAGCTCCTTTCGGCATATATTTTTGAGCAAGTGAATAATATTTATCATCTTTTAATCCCGGATAATAAATGCTCTTAATTGCTTTATGATTTTTCAAAAATTCAGCAACTTTTAATGCGGAATCACTGTGTCTTTGCATTCTTAAAGAAAGTGTTTCAAGCCCTTGTAAAGTCAAATAAGAATTGAATGGACTTATGCAGCAGCCGATATCTCTCAAAAGTTGTGCTCTTGCTTTTAATATATACGCTGCTTTTCCAAAAGTTTCGGTATAGCTTAATCCATGATAGCTCGGATCTTTATCCGTAAGGCATTTAAATTTATCGGAACATGTCCAATCAAAATTACCTGAATCAACTATTGCCCCTCCCATTGAATTGCCGTGTGAAGCAATATATTTTGTCATTGAATGAACAACGATATCTGCTCCGAATTCAAACGGTCTCAAAAGATATGGTGTAGAAACAGTGTTGTCAATAATTAACGGAAGTTTATGTTTATGTGCAACTTGTGCAAGTCCTTCAATATCAGCAATGCTGATATTAGGATTAGTCAAAGCTTCTGCAAATATACATACCGTTTTTTCGTTGATAGCTTTTTCATAATCTTCAAGGTTGTCACCTGCGATAAAGTTTGTTTTTACTCCCATTTTTTCTAAAGTAACACCAAGGAGATTTACGGTACCGCCGTATATATTTTCACAAGCTACAATTTCATCACCAGCTTTTGCAATGTTCATAATAGCAAGTAGTGATGCCGATTGTCCCGAAGAAACGCAAAGAGCACCGACACCGCCTTCTAATGCAGCTATACGCTCTTCCAAAACTTGGGTTGTCGGATTCGATATTCTTGTGTAAATATCACCCGCACATTTTAAATCAAATAAATCAGCCGCGTATTCAACAGTATCAAAATTGTATGCTGTTGTTTGATATATAGGAACACTTATTGCATTTCTGTTTTTAGAAGCGTCATGTCCGCCTTGAACGGCAATTGTATCAAATTTCATAATATTACCTTTCTTATTGTCTTAAATTATAATTAATGATTTCGCTAACCCATGGTAAATATGTATATTTTCCCATAATTGCTCCGACTGCAAGATAAGTAATCAGCCCCGTAATTAAAAGAGAAGATATGGAAAATTGAAAAATCCAAAAAGAAAAAAACACAACTTGAAACATTGTTGTTATTGCAAAAACAACAGCTTTAACAAATGGAATAAATTCCAAAATATTAATTACAAAAATTAAAGCCATTGAAATAATATAAATTAAAATTGAAATAAAAATTGACATAAATACGTGGTATCTTAAAAAAGGTCTAAGACCCTGCTTTTGAATAAGAGCAATTATAAGATAAATTAATCCTGCAAGCCCAAATGAATAATAGGATAACACCGCTACGATTTTTTCAATCGGGTATATAACTTGATTATTTGAACTCACTTTTTGTCTCCTTATTGAATTTTTTATTTACATAATCTCTGACGGTATCATAATACAAGAGAGTGGTTTCATTATTAGGCATTATATCAAAGGCTTTTTTATAATCTTTGATTGCCCCGACTAAATCACCGGTTAAAACACAGGTATTGCCCGCATGAATATATATTTTGGGTGAATTTGGTTCTATTTCCATCGCTTTTGTATATAATTTTAAGGCTTCGGCAAATTGATTTTCCGAAACTGCCAAATTTGCTTTTAAAATAAATGCATTTGAACGGCTGCCGTCAACTTCCGCAGCTTGGTCAAATACGGCATACGCTTCATTAACCTTACCTTCCTCACATAATGATATTGCTTTACAAATGTATGCATTATAGTATTTGTCATCAAGTTCTAATGTTTTAGAAAAATATTTATCTGCTTCTTCAAATTTTCTAAGAGAAGAATAAGCATTTGCACAGCATAAAAGGATTTTTGTATTGTCAGGGGTAATTTCAAGAGCCTTTTTAAAATAGTAAATAGCTTCTTCAAACATTTTCATTTTAACAAAAGCACATGCTAAATTATTATTATATTCCGCATTATCGGGCTCAATGTCAATTGCTTTTTGAAAATTTGCAACAGCATCGGGATATTCGTTTAAATCTTGGTGTAAAAGTGCAATAGCTGTATATATCGCTGAATTTCTATCATCAAAAGATAATGCTTTTTGGTAACTCTGCATTGCGTGTTTGTAGTTCTTAAGTTCCGCATAAGCATTTCCAAGGTTGTAATATACCGAAACATTTGCCGAATCTGTTTCTAATGCACGGGAATAAATATCTACAGATTTTTCATATTCTTTTTTGAAAAAATAAATACTGCCGGAATTTATAAGTGCTTGAACATTAAGCGGATCAACCTGAAGCAGCTTGTCATAAACCTCAAGAGCTTCATCATACATAACTGCCATAACATAAAGTTTACCCAAAATTAAATAATTTTCAGTGTTTTTCGGGTCTTGTTCTATTTTTTTGTTTATTTCTTCAAATAAACTTTTATTTCGTTCAAAAAATTTCATATTAGTATTTTATACTTGAATGTCAGATAGGGCAAACTATTAAGTTTTTATAGCAAATCAAGTAAAAAAGAACTGAAGAAATCCGCACCGATATATATTTTGTTAGAAGGTACAGCATTTGTATTGTTTTTGGCAAATATATAATTTAACATTAATTTTGTTTGCGGACTTAGATAATAAGTTACACCTGTGGTATATTCAAGAGAAACTTTATCATTTTGAAGATTCCGGAAAAAATCATACCGTCCGAGCAGTTATTATTTAGGATAAAATTAAATATCTCCAAGTAAGGAGGATGTTGTAAATCTCGCACCCATATATACTTTATGGGCAGGAATTGCGGAGGTATCAGACATTGCATAAACATAATTTAAAACAAGTTTGCAATTAGGACGGGTATAATAATTAATACCGGCGGTAAATTCTTGTGTAACTTTGTCATTATTATCGTTTTGGTAGTAATCATATCTTCCGAGAAGTTCAATGTGCTTATTTATCATATAAGCTACAGTTGTGTAAAAACCGTGAGCATCACCCTGCTTAATATATTTTCCACCGCTTCCGTTTGATGTTGCATATTCAAAATCCCAATAAAATTTCTTGTAAAAATATTGAGCATAAGCACCGAAAACAGAATAGGAATTATCTGCATTTCCTGTATCAATACTTGTTCCGATTTTTAAAGTTCCGTATTTATCGTCAAATTTAGCCAATGGCTTTATGCAGACATTTGCGGCGAATTCCTGACCTTGGAACAACCTTTGCATAAACCGGCTGCTGTCATAATAGCCTATATCATAATTAAGATATTTATATTTACCAATATTCCGAATTCCGACGGAACGTGCATCAGCTAAATTTCTTGCAATTTGGCTTCTTGTTACAAATTTTATTGCGGAAGAAGACATTCCGCCTTCAATTCCGACAGGTACTCTCATGTTTCCGAGTCTTACTGTTTGATTCTCATTAAAATAATGGTCAATATATAAATTTGAAACTTTTTCAAAAAAATTATTGTCGTAATCTAAGTCACGGACAAAATTGTAACTGGCAGAAAGCTTTGTCTTTCCATCTCTAAACAATGTTTCCGTTTGTAATTCAACAGAATCAATCGTCATAACGGAAGAAAAATCTTCGTGTCTTTTTGCTTCCATTGCATTATCAAAACGAAAATATCCGTTAATTTTAAAATTTTTAACTAAACCTGATTCAAACTCATATCCTTTAGAACTGAATAAATCCCAAACTTTTGAATCGGTATGCAAAATTTTTGAGGCTTCTTTATTTTTTTCATCTTTTAATTTATCAACTATTGATTCTTGCGGAATATCTAAATTTATTTCTTCAAGAGTTTCTTGTTTTTTTTCTGAAGGAATAACCTCTTCAACAGCATAACACGGTAACATTGAAACCGTAAAAAAGAGGATAATATATAGGGATAAGTTAAAACCGAAACTTTTTCTCATTCACAACAATACCATTGGTTGACCATATAAAAGAATTATCACAAAAAACAAAAACTTAATCAATACTGTAAAGAGATTAAAATAAACTATTAAGATTTAATTCGGGATTATTGCGAAAGGTAAATAAATATGTTAGACTTGGGTAAAGTCAAGAAAACGGAGGTCGCAATGTCAAAAGATGACAACGCATTAATGTTCGGAATAGGTATTTTAGCAGGAGTTACGACAGGGATAATTGCCGGATTACTTTTTGCACCTGCTTCCGGAGAAGAATCAAGAAAAAAATTAGAAAAAAGTGTTAATAATTTCGCTCAAAATCACTGCCCTACTGTAGAAGAAGCAAAAAGACAAGCTCTTGCCACAGTAGATGTTATCCAGTTTAAGATTGAAAAAGCTATCAAAAGAGTGAATGATGCTATAAAGGCAAAACAACTTGCTAAAGCAAAAGACAAAGAAGATACCGTATACGGTATATAGAAAAGGAAAACTGAATGAGTCAAACTCTTGAAATATATCTATGCATTTTTATAATAGTAACAATTGTTTTATTCATTGTTGTTTCTGTATTTTTGGTAAAACTTATTATTGATTTATCAAAGTTAACAAACAGTTTAAATGATATTTCAACAGTTATAAAAAGTGATATTGAACCAACAATTAAGGAAATGAAATCAACATTCCAAAGTTTAAATTCAATAATTAAAGTTACGGATAGAAATGTATCTGCAGTCAGAGGAATAGCTTCTAAAATCATAGGAGCAGGTTCGGTGGCACTTTCCGGAATAAAAGGGGTAACAGGAAGTTTTTGGAAAGGTGTATCTGCCGGTATAAATATATTCGGTAAAAAATAGTCTTTTCACAGATAAATAGTATTACAGTTTAATAAAAAGGAGTACAATTATGTCAGTAGCAAAATTTTTGGCAGGATTTGCAGTAGGTGCAGCAGTAGGAGCAATTGCGGGTATTTTATTAGCTCCGCAATCAGGCGAGGAAACTCGTGAAATGATTGCAGAAACTTCTAAGGATTTATATGATAAAGCTCAAGATTCAGTTAGTGAACTTCAAGATAAAGCAAGTGAAGTTATGGCTAATTTGCAAGAAAAAGGTGATGAATTAATCGACAAAATTCAAAATCTTATGAAAAAAGCTGAAAATGCAAATCAATAAGATAATTCAATAAATCTTTAGCACAGTTTGTCCTCCGAAATAATACATTTCGGAGGATTTTTAAATAAAGTGCTTATTTTTCAAAAAACAATGTAGAGTATTGTTAAAAAATATCCCGAAATAACTATTTATACTAAACTGGTTGTAAATGAAAGACGGGATTTTTATGCTGAAAAAATTCTTATTAACAATATTTATATTAATATTCGGAACAACAAATATGTCTTTATGTTTTGATGAAGATACTCTTATCAGAGTTGGATTGAGCGATACCAATTTTTCAAAATACATTTTTGAAGACAGAGAATTTTATTCAGACGGTAAATTTGAGTTAACGGATGTTGCCACAGGGGAGACGGTAAAGGCTGCAGGTGAAAAAATAAGAGTTATTATGCAGGACGGACTGTTTCAAGTATATCGTGACGGGTGCCTCAAAATGAGTTGTGCAAAAGGTCCTCTTATAATTAAAACATCTCCTGATAATTTAATAGGAATAACAAATCATAAAAGAGTCGGCAAACCAGCATTTTACAGAGGAATTATTGAAATTACCAAAACATCAAAAAAAGCTAATGGTTTTGCTATTGTTAATGTTTTGGATTTAAGAAAT
>JBJEGL010000205.1:0-2085 GCA_051875035.1 Candidatus Gastranaerophilaceae bacterium
GTATCTAAGGCATTATTATAATTTTTACCCAAATTTGTTCCCCACCCTGCATCGGGTTTGAGGTTATAAATATTGCCGCCTTTAGAAAAGGTGTAAACAGTATTTGTTCTTTCCTCACCGTCAACAATTTCCGTAACTTCTTTTAAATGGTTTTCCGAGCTTTCTACCGTTAAGCCCTTTCTTCTAACATCACCTTTTGTGATTTGTGTAACCATACAACGGCAGTTCCAACCGTTAGGCGGATACATTGTGTTCCATATCGGATCATCATATCTGAAAACTTTTCCGTTCATTGCCTTGTGTTCAGGTCTTGTTTTGCCGTCAAGCACACATACATATTGCAGATAAGGAGCAACATCCGCATTTTCCATTTGTTCTTTATATTTTCCAACCGCATAGGCAGAATGCATATTACATTGAAAAATTTGTTTAATTCTCCGAGGTGTACCGAGTTCAACGGTTTGCTTTTCGCCTGTTTTGGGATTTATAACTTCTTTAAAGCCTGTCCAGCCTTTTTTTTCAAAAAGCTCCGTTGCATTTTTCTTAAATTTGCCTTCGCTCCAACCCTCTTTTATTGCAGTTGTGAGCATATCATGTGTATCTTTGAGCAAATCAGCCTGTGTCATTTTTGCAATAGTAAAAGCCTTTGCATGAGCTTCCTCATAAACTTCATGCCAGTTAAAAGAAGTCTTTAAGCCTTTGCTTTCAAAGTATTTTACGATTTCTTTCGGCTCCATATAAAATGCTTTTTTTAAGTCAATATCAGTCATTTGATAATCTTCCTAACATTTCTGCAAGAAAAATAACTTTTGTAAGTGTTTTTTCAAGTTCTTCCGTATTCATTTTCGGATAAATTTCTGCAATTTTTTCCATGCAAATATCCGCATCACGTTCATTTTTAAAGAGTTCTACAATTGGCATAAGCAAAGGATTTATAAGCTTTTCATAATCAGTCGGTTGAAGCTCGTCCATTTTGTCAAAGTCGTTTTGTTTGTCTTCGCTGTCGGAAAAATTAAAATTGTCTGATGGCTTAACCATTTCAAAATCTCCGTCCTCGTAGCCGTAAGCCCGTTTTATATAGTCTTTTGTAAAGCTTACACCGAGGGTTTTAACTTTGTTATCACGTTCCGCAAGTGATTGGTCAATGTCTTCTTCATCATAAATGTTAAAAATCGGTGTGTTTGTGTTGTCAAAATTCAGAGAATGAACTTTTAAAATAAAGTCGTTAATTGTGCTTTCGCAAAGTCTTACGTCCGATAAAATCAAATCTTCCCTAACCTGCTGATGTGTGTTAGAGGCAGCGTAAGAACCGCTTGACCCTATATCGGTTGTTAATGTTTGTCCTAAAATAACTTTTGATATGTTATTTTCGCATTTGCTGATTAAATCTTTGTAGATTTCAGAACTTGCAGATTTGCCCGCAGGCTCCATAAGTTCAACCGTGCTGTCGAGGGGAATTACGGCAACGCAGTCCTGAACCATATTTTTTAAGGTTTTAAAGAGGTCTTTCTTCTCATCGTTACTCATATTTCTGTCATATTTTCCGACTGCAAAAGGTGAACCGTATTTCTCAACAAATCTTTCCCAAAAATCAAAACTTGAATTTATAAAAACTACATTCCAATAACAACGTGATAAAAGGCATTCTCCGTACGGATTTAAAAATGTTGCTCTGTGCCTCGGCAGTAATAATTTAGTGCTTTTTAGGTCAATAAGGTCATTGTCTTTTGATTTTGAATTGAAATAGAAGTTATTTTCCGCATCAAAGTAGAACCATTCCTGCGGTTTTGAGGTTAATTCAACGGGTAAAATATATTGCCCGTCAGCCTCGTATTTAATTGTTATCGGAGCAAAACCGAATAAAGGAGCTTCTAAAATATCTTCAATAATTTTGTAAACATCAAGATATTTAAAGACTTCTATCCAAAAATTATATTCTTTTTCAGAACAGTCGCCTTTTTCGAGTTTCCATTTTTTAGAAGTAACACCGGATTTTCTACTCTCAATGCAAGTTCCGACCTGATAATTTGATTTTAAATTGCGTAAAGACCTGTAACCCAAACCGCTTGAACGTAAAATTATATC
>JBJEGL010000206.1:0-2084 GCA_051875035.1 Candidatus Gastranaerophilaceae bacterium
TTTACGTAAAAGACAATAAAAACATTTTAAAGGCTTATGTTGAGCTGCAATGTGCTGCAGTGCATGATTGGATTATAGATTTAATTGTTGCTAAATCGTTTGAAGATGAATATCTGCCTATACTTAAAGCCTTAATTAATATCTTAAAAAATCGTTCAAAAGATTCAAATATTTTTGTGTTAAATAAAAATTATATGAGTTGTGCAAAAACTTGTGAGGACATTTTAATTGCAGTAGGTTGCGAAAAAATTCAATCTAAAATGTTTTTCGTTAAAGATTTTTATAAACCTGTGAAAAATTCGGAAAATATTGTTAATCCTGCTTTAATTTTTAAAGAAATTTCAGGAAAACCGGCTTTTTTTAGCAATAATTCGTTGCAAAAATCAGATTAAATATTATAATTTTCTTATGATTAGTTTAGATAATGCAAACAGAATAGTTTTTAAATTCGGAACAAATGTTCTTAGAGGTGATGACGGAGAGATTTCTCTTTCAAGAATATACTCATTTATCGAGGATATTTCAAAATTGCATAAGCAGGGTAAAGAGATAATTATAGTAACATCAGGTGCTGTTGGTCTCGGTGCTGCAAAAATTCATGCAGACCCTTCTGCTGATTTTGTGTTGAAACAGGCATGTGCCGCTATCGGTCAAACTGATTTAATGTCTATTTATCAGCACGGTTTTGATAAATATCATATAGTTTGCTCTCAAGTTCTGTTAACAGAAGACGATTTGTCGCAAAGAGTCAGATATTTGAGTCTTAGTAATGTTCTTGATAAACTTCTTGAACTTAACGTAATACCAATAATTAATCAAAATGATACAGTTTCAACTACAGAGCTTGAAGAATCAAAGGAAATTTTTGAAGTTTGTTTTTCTGATAACGACAAGTTATCCGCACTTCTTGCAAGTAAGCTTGATGCTGATTTACTTGTTATTTTATCGGATATTGATGCACTTTACGATGACAATCCAAAAGAAAATCCTAATGCCAATAAAATTTCTATTGTTGAAGAAGTTACACCGGAAATAGAAGCTTTGGGTCAAGAAGCTTCAAAAGGCGGAAGAGGCGGGATGAAAACAAAACTCGAAGCTGCCAAGGTTGTTACTCGTTCCGGTGGACACGTTATTATTGCAAACGGTAAAACACCTAATATTATCAAAAAGATTTTTAATGAAAGCGGAATTGGTACAATTTTTCTTCCGACAGAACAATTAGCCTGCAAAAAGCGTTGGATTGGATATGCAACAAATATAACAGGCAAAATAAAAATTAATAACGGTGCAAAAAAAGCATTACTTGAAAAAGAAGCAAGTCTTTTGTCAATTGGTGTTACCAATATTTGGGGAGACTTTAAAAGAGGAGAAGTTGTTACTATCCTTGATGAAGACGATAATGAAATTGCAAAAGGCATGGTCAACTATGGCAGCTCTGCTTGCAAAAAAATTATGGGTCAGCATTCGGACAAAATTCTCGAAATTTTGGGTTATAAGAATTATGATGCCATCATTACACGTGATAATATAGTAATTTTGTAAAGGTTTATTATGGCTGATATTAAAAAAATTGCAAAACAAGCAAAAAATGCATCTATTATTTTATCTTCTTTACCGTCAGAAATTAAAAATAATGCGTTAAAAAATGTTGCGGAAGCTTTAACGAATAACACTAATAGTGTCAAAGAGGCGAATCAAAAAGATTTAGATGCCGCACAGAAGCTTGTAGACGAAGGCAAGTTATCAAAATCAGTTTTTAACAGGTTAAAGGCTGATGATAATAAAATAAGAGATATGATTGCAGGTATTTATGACGTTATAAAATTAGATGACCCTGTTAACAAAATTATTTTTACACATGAACTTGCTGATAATCTTATTTTGAAAAAAATAACATGTCCTATTGGTGTTATTGGTGTTATATTTGAAGCCCGACCTGATGTAATGGCTCAAATCTCAGCTCTTGCAATAAAATCAGGTAATGCGGTTTTGTTAAAAGGCGGCAAAGAAACACTAAATACAAATAGTGTTATTTATAATATTATTACGGAGTGTAGAAAAATTACAAATAACATTGGGATAAA
>JBJEGL010000207.1:0-2082 GCA_051875035.1 Candidatus Gastranaerophilaceae bacterium
CTTGTTTACTAAGTGCTTATTATGTGAGAATTGTGTGTTTTATTTTCATTATAAGAATTTGTTGTACATGACTTTTGCGATTCTTGCCCCTTAAGTTCTTCTTGGATAACATTTTTCGACTGTTGTACCTGATTTAAACGGCACGAAATTCCCATTGAACTCATAATAATATTTTTCTCCTATTATTCAAAACCTTCACAGAGAAAATATCGGAAGTTAAAATAACAAAGTTTAAGACACACTTTCTCTTCTATTCTATTCTATTAAAGAGTTTAATTTCATTGAGTTTTGGTGTCAACAAACTCATCTTTACATTTGTTAACAATCAACAAATGTCATAAATTGAAATTTAATATCAATTTTGAAAATTAATATATCGACATTCACCTTATTTTTGTATTATTGAAATATACCTTCATTCATTATTTTTCACTTCAAACAGAATTATAGGTATAAATTGCCCGAATTAACTTATTTATAAAAATAAATAAAACACATTTACAGTAAATATGCTATAATTTAAAAAATTGGGAGTTTATATATGAATAAGAATATATGTGTATATTGTTCTTCAAGTAACTATTTAGATGAAAAATTTTATAAATTAGCTTATGAATTAGGTGAAAAGATTGCAAAAAATAAAGACAACCTTATTTACGGCGGTTCAACATGCGGTCTTATGGGCAAAGTTGCTGAAGGCGTATTGAATAATGGCGGCAAAGTAACGGGAATTATTCCTAAAGCTATTATGGAACATGGTGTTTCAAATCCTGCTGCATCAGAAGTAATAATATCAAATGATATGAATGACAGAAAACAATTAATGGAAGAAAAAGCCGATATATTTATTGCTCTTCCCGGAGGTTTCGGAACAATGGATGAAATCTTTCAGGTTATAGTAACTAAACAGCTTTCATACCACAAAAAGGGAATAATTTTTTTAGATATTGATGATTTTTATAAACCACTTTTTGAAATGTTTGAAAATTTTTATAAATACGGTTTTGCAAGAGAATTTAATCGTGAATTATATTTCATCGCAAAAAATACTGATGAAGTTATAGATTATTGTAATTCTTTTGTAGAAAAAGAATTTGTGTTTAAGTATTAATAAAGATGGAGGTAAAATGAAAAAGAAATTTTTTAAAAAAACTCTTTTAGCAGCATTATTATCATTTTCAATTGTTCTTAACGGATATTGTTTCACACCAAAGGACACAGAATATAAAAAAGCACTAATAAAAGATAGCAATCGTCCCGAATATACACTTGAAAATATGAAGTCTATCATGGGCGAGAAGGAATTAACATACGTAATAAAGCGTTATGATAAACATCCGGAATGTTATACAAGTGATATTTCTACACCTAAAGACCAAAAAGGAGTGAAAGCTTTAACATATAGAGCAGGACTCCATGCTCATACTGTATTTTCTGATGGACAATTAACACCTAAAGCAATGTTGGATCAAGCTGCTGATTATGCAAACAAAGTCAAAGCGGAACATCCTTTTGAAAAATATCCGATTATAATTGCTTTCACAGACCATTACAATACGCAGGGAGCACAAGAAGCTATTGATATAATTCAAAAAAATCCTCAAAAATATAAAAATGTAAAAGTCGTATTAGGCATGGAAACAACTGCAAGAGTTAATCTTCCTTCTCAAGCAGAAGAAAGAGATTTACATTTATTAATATTAGCTCTCAACCCATATTCCTGGCCTTTTGATGATATGAATTTTGATGACGCAGATTGGGGAAACAATGGTGAATACAAAGAATTAAACTTCTTACCTGATTTCAGAACTTTCATAAAAAGAGCACAGGCATTAAAATATGGTATAGTAGGAATTGCTCACCCTTTGAGATATTTTGACAAAGATGAAACAACAACAAGAGTTATTTCTGAATTATTTGATGAATTTGCGAATTTAAAAGAAGATAAAATCATATTTACGGAAGGTTACTATCAACCGTATAAATTTGAAACTCCGGAATATTTATATGAATTTACCTCGCAGGCAGCAGCAAAAAGAGGAATATACAGAACAGGGTCTCAAGATTCTCATGGCAAAACAA
>JBJEGL010000208.1:0-2068 GCA_051875035.1 Candidatus Gastranaerophilaceae bacterium
TCGGAAAACATACGATATCGGCATTGCCTCCGATTTGAAAGGTTGTATGCTTTTTCAAACAATAATCTTTTTCAATCCTCATAACCCCTCGCTGATATTTTTCAAATATTTTCCGACTTGTGTAACGGTTCCTGCTCCAAGAGTTATAACAATATCTTTTTCTTTAAGCATAGGATATATACTTTTTGCAACGGACATCATATCTCCCGGAATATAAACGCAATCATTATGTTTCATTTCTTTTATAAAATTTTCTGAATTTATATTTTCAATCGGTTCTTCACACGCATTATATACATCAGTTACGATAAGTTTATCAACAGAATTGAATGCTCCAAGAAAATCTTTCCATAAACCTTGCAGTCTTGAATATCTGTGCGGTTGGAAAACTGCAATGATACGACCTTTCTTGTAAGATGAAATACCCGACAATGTTGTTCTTATTTCTTCGGGATGATGTGCATAATCATCAATAACTTTTATTCCATTGAACTCTGCGACTGTCTGAAATCTTCTTCCCATTCCTGTGAATGTTTTGAAATATTCAGTCATATTTTCCGGATGAAAATTCGTTATATCTAATGCTGCAAAAACCGCAAGTGCATTGTAAACATTATGTATTCCGGGAATTGATAATGTTAATTCTGTTATCAACTTATCATTTTTGTATATTTCAAAATCAGATGTAAATCCTTCAAACACAATGTTTTTTGCAACATAATCTGCACTTTCTAATCCGAAAGTAATAAATTTTCTGTTTGGCATTAATTTCATTAAGTCCCGACAGCCTTCACTATCATTATTAACAATGATAATCGACTTATCAGACGTTCCGTCAAGGTATTTTCTAAAGGTTTTTAAGATATCCGACATGCCATTTTTATAAAAATCAGGATGGTCAAATGATAAATTATTAATTACATTAATATCGGGTCTGTATTTCACAATAGTTCCGTCTGATTCATCAAGTTCTGCTATAAAAATATTATCAGAATCATATTGCGAATTGTTTCCTATTTCGGGTAAAAATCCACCTACTGCATAGGACGGATGCTGTTGATTTTTTTGCAACAGGTATGCACAAAGTCCGCTCGTTGTGGTTTTGCCGTGTGTTCCAGAAAAACCTAAAAAATAAGCATCATCATTATTGGCATATTCATCGGATATTTGCATTAACATATCAGAACGGTGTAAAATTTCAAGATTTAGTCTTTTTGCTTCCATTAATTCTGGATTATCTTCCGATATTGCACTGCTGATGACGACTGTCATGCCCGGCTTTATATTCTCAGCTTTTTGTCCGATATGGATAACTGCACCTAAATCCTGTAACATTTTAACATATTTACTTTCAGAAATATCTGAACCTGTAACTTTACAGCCTTTCTCAAGTAAGAATTTTGCAAGTGCACTCATTCCTACTCCGCCGGCTGCAATAAAGTGAAAATGTCTTTCTTTTAAAGATGTCATAAGATTTTTATCCCCAAAATAACTTTTTCATTATATTATTATATTTATCACTTTATAGCAAAATATTTAAAAATCTTCGCATTATTAATAAAAAAATAAAAACTTGAAATTTAATAAAAAAAAAGCTACAATAGCATGCACATATCAGTTATTACAGAAGGGTTTTTCTATGAAGCTTCACATGCAAATATTGCTTGCCTTAGGGCTTGGCATTAAAAGAAATGGTCACATATTTTTTGGATTATTTGCCGGTATTATTTTAGGGGTTATATTGCATAAATATAAATTTACTTCCACCGGTGAACTCAATGCTATTGTCGGAACAACAATAACCGTACTTGATATTATTGGGCAAATGTTTATAAGATTAATCCAAATGATTGTTATCCCTTTAGTATTTTCAGCAATCATTGTCGGTATCTCCAGTATCGGTGACAGTAAACAACTCAGTAAGTTTGGAACAAAAATGTTATTGTATTATGGCTTTATTACTGTTTGTGCTGTTACAATAGGTGCATTTTTAACGTCCGTCGTAAAACCTGGTGTGGGTGTTCAGCCGTTTATAAGTCAAGCTTCCGCATATACTGCCCAAGCTCAG
>JBJEGL010000209.1:0-2056 GCA_051875035.1 Candidatus Gastranaerophilaceae bacterium
AACAGATGATAAACATGTTGGTGCCGTACAAAAAATATTTAAAAAACTTGTTGACAATGGGGATATATATAAACATAAATATAAAGGCTTATATTGTTCCGGTTGTGAGTCGTTTTTAAATGCAAGAGATTTGACAGAAGACGGTTTATGTCCGGATCACCTTAAAAAACCGGAAGAAGTCACCGAAGAAAATTATTTCTTCAAATTAACAAAATATAAAGATGCAATCATAAAACATATAAAAGAAAATCCTGAATTTTTACAGCCTGCATTTAAAGTAAATGAAGTTTTAAAACAGCTGGAAGATATTGAAGACATTTCTGTCTCAAGAAATAAAAATTCTGTTGCTTGGGGAATACCTGTTCCGGATGACGATGAGCAGGTTATTTATGTATGGATAGATGCTCTTTCAAATTATATTACGGCTCTTGGATACGATACAGAAAATCCTTCCGAAAATTTCAAAAAGTATTGGCCGGCAAATGTTCAGGTTATTGGAAAGGATATACTGAAATTTCATGCAATATACTGGAGTGCAATTTTAATGGCACTTGGTATTGAACTTCCGAAAACGATATGTGCCCATGGTTGGATTACAATTGATGAAACGAAAATGAGTAAATCATTAGGAAATGTAATTGCTTCCGTTGATATTTTAAAATCATTTGAACTTAAAAAACCAGATGCTTTGAGATATTATATGGTAACGTCTGCACCTTTCGGTCGTGACGGTAATTATTCGGATGAAGATTTTAAAGAAAAAGTGAATGCTGATTTGGCAAATAATATCGGAAATCTTTTAAATCGTACATTGAATATGCTTGTTAAATATTTTGATGGTGAAATAAAACAGGAATTTATTGAAGAAAATAACATCATTGAACAAGAAGGGCAAAAGGCAATTGCAAATATTCAAAAATTATTTGACGGATATCAAGTATCGGAAGCTGCAAATATTATTGTTGAATTTGCAAATAAAGTTAACAAATATGTTGCCGATAATGCTCCTTGGACACTTGCTAAAGAAGAAAAAATGCTGCAATGCGGACAGGTGATATACAATGTACTTGAGGCTGCAAGAAAAATAGCAGTTATGCTTTATCCGTTCTGCCCAAATATTTCAAAAGAAATTTTCGACCAACTTTCAGCTGAAATGAATGTTGATTATAATGAAATAAACAATTACAGACTTAAAGCAGGAAAAATTACTGAAAAAGAAAAAATTCACCCGGTTTTTCCAAGAATGGATTCAGAATTAGCTCAAGATAAAAAGAAAGCAAAATAGTTGATATACGATGATTTAAAACAAATTTTCAACACGGCAAAAACCTCGCTTATAAAAGCAGAGGAGTATTTAAAACCGTCTGAGTTAACCTCTTGTATAAATCATTGTGAGGCAGAGCTTCAAAAACCAGAAATATGGCAAGATTCTGAAAAGTCTTCAAAAATCTCAAAACAATTAAAAGAATCTAAAGATACTCTTTCACAACTTGATAAATGGAACAGCGCAATAGAAGATGTTGAAGTAATGTTTGAGTTATATGATGAATGTAAAGATGAAAACATATTACGTGATGCAGAAAAATATCTGAAGAGACTTTTATCGGAGCTTGAGGCTAAAGAAATTGAAAAAACTTTAAGCGGAGAATATGATAAAGATGATGTCATAATAACGGTTAATGCAGGAGCAGGCGGAACAGATGCTCAGGATTGGGCTCAAATGCTTTTGAGAATGTATTGCAGGTGGGCTGAAAAAAAAGGTTGGAAAACAGACTTAATAGAACGTTCTGACGGTGAAGAAGCGGGTATAAAATCCGCAACGGTGAAAATATGCGGAAAATATGCATACGGCTATGCAAAGGCAGAAAAAGGTGTTCACAGACTTGTAAGAATTTCTCCATTTAACGCAAATGGTAAAAGGCAAACAAGTTTTGCGAGTTTAGAAGTCAGTCCCGTGATTGAAGATTTTGAGAAAAAAATTATCATCCCTCAAGAAGATATAACTGTTGACACAATGCGTTCCGGCGGAGCAGGAGGACAAAACGTAAATAAGGTA
>JBJEGL010000210.1:0-7660 GCA_051875035.1 Candidatus Gastranaerophilaceae bacterium
GTTCCTATAAGATTTTTGCCGAAAGAATTATTAACTGCCGTTTTTCCGCCAACGGAAGAATCTACTTGAGCAAGTAAAGTTGTCGGAATTTGTATAAAATCAACACCTCTGCGGTAGACAGATGCGGCAAATCCGGTCATATCACCGATTACACCGCCGCCAAATGCAACAAATGCACACTTCCTGTCAAGTTTTAATTCGGAAGCTTTGTCCAAAATTGAAATTAGTGTTTCAAAATTTTTATATTTCTCTCCGTCTGAAATTATAAATTTTTCAGAATTTTCAATATTTAGCTTTTTTCCCAAAATGTTATTAATTTTTTCATTTGTAATAATAAGATATTTTGTTGCATTACAGTATTTTTTAACAAGTTCATTTGCTTTTTCAAGCAAATTTTCCCCGATTAAAATAGGGTAACTTGATTCAGGTTGTGCCTTTATATTTACATTAACTTCTCTCATTATATATCCTCACAATCTCATTTGCTGTTTCTTCAGGTGATAAATCATCTGTATTAATTATTACATCTGCTTTTTCATATAATGAACCTCTGACTTTGAGCATATTTTCAAGTTTTGATTTTATGTCATCAGTTTTTAATAAAGGTCTTGAACTGTCGTATTTTAATCTTTTCGCCAAAATTTCGGGAGAAGTCTTTAAATAAAAAATAATTCCGTTTTGTTTTAATAAGTCGATATTTTTTTCCCTTAAAACAATTCCTCCGCCTGTTGAAACAATAGCATTCTGCTGTTGTGAAGCTTTTTGTGCTGCCTTAGTTTCAAGATTTCTAAAGAAATCTTCTCCGCTTTCGGCAAAAATATTGTTAATAGAACGGTTTTCTTCTTCTACAATTATTGCATCTGTATCAATCAAAGAAAAATTTTGCAACTTTATTTTCAAAATTTTTCCTACGGTTGTTTTTCCTGTTCCGGAAAGACCTACAAGTACTATGTTTTTACTCAAATCGTTCCCTCAACATTTCTTTATAAGAGATATAATTTCTTCTAATTTGTTCATAGTTATCTTGACCGAACTTTTCCAAAAAAGCATTTACTAAAACTGTTGCAATCATTGCATCAGCTACAACTCCGCAAGCGGAAACCGCACACGTATCCGAACGTTCAAAATGGGCTGTAATTTCACTTTTTGTTTTTATATTAACGGAATTTAACGGTGTTCTCATTGTTGGAATAGCCTTCATAGAAGCTTTTACAACAAGATTTTCTCCGTTAGTCATTCCTCCTTCAATACCGCCGGCATTATTCGTTTTTCTGACAATTTTTCCGTTTACAAAAAACAATTCATCATGTGTATTTTTACCTGAGTTTTGTGCTACATCAACACCCATACCTATTTCAACAGCTTTTACTGCTTGAATACTCATAACGGCTTGAGCAAGCAGCCCGTCAAGTTTTCTATCCCATTGAACATGCGTTCCAAGTCCAATCGGAAGATTTTTGTATATAACTTCGACTTTTCCGCCTAAAGTATCTCCTTTTGCTTTTGCATTATCTATTTCAGCTTTCATTAACGCATAAGCCTTATCATCAGCCGTTCTTAAATCATTTTGCTCAACAATATTTTCATCATATGAAATAATACTCGTTTGGACATTACCGATTTGTAAGACCTGTGAAAATCCTGTTATATCAAATTGCTTTAAAATACATTTTGCAATTGCCCCTGCCGCAACTCGTGCAGCCGTTTCTCTTGCACTTGAACGCTCTAAGATATTTCTTACATCATCTTGATTGTACTTTATTGAACCGGCTAAGTCTGCGTGTCCCGGACGAACATTCGTAATTTCCTTTTCTTCTATTTTTAAAAGATTTTCCTCTGTTTCTTCAACAGGAGATGTCGACATTGGAATTTTCCAATTATCAAAGTCTTTGTTAATTATTTCTATCGCAATCGGAGCTCCTGTTGACTTACCTAACCGAACTCCGGATTTGATAAAGACCTTATCTGTTTCAATTTTCATCCTGCCGCCTCTACCATATCCGACTTGTCTGTCTGCAAGTTGTTTATTAATTAAATCAAGGTCAATATCAAATCCTGCAGGTACTCCGTCTATTATTACATTTAATGATATTCCGTGAGATTCACCGGCTGTTAAAAATCTAAACATTTATACCATCCTTATCTTTTTCTATTGTACTTCTTAATAATCCTTTGTAAATTGTATTTTAATATTTCTATTGTAAAGAAAAAGATACATAAAAACCTTTTTTTATAAGTCGATGGAAGAATTGTCTTAGCATGCATCTTAAAATTTAAAGAGAAAAATCGTAACAAAAAAGGATAATCGTTTTGGTAAAAATTAAGATGATAAATCGTATCAAGATATTAAAAAGAATATTTCAATTTGTTGGAACAGATTCTTCCGTTGAAACGCTCGACTGTGTAAAACAAATTAAAAGACCCCCAAAAGGGGGCTTTTTAATCCTTAAAATATTTCTTATCTTTTAATTCATCGGGCATAAATTGTTGTTTATATGCGGGATTATCGTGTGTATATACATATCCGACTCCAAACCCGTATTTTTTTGCATCTTTATAATGACAATCTCTTAAATGCATCGGCGGAGGATAGTTTTTTCCCTGCATAATGTCAGAAATAGCTTCATCTATCGCACAACATGCCCGATTTGATTTTGGAGCACAAGCAACATATTCAACGGCTTGAGCAAGAGGTATTCGAGCTTCGGGCATGCCTAAAAGTTCTGCTGCTCTATGAGCATTCATAGCAACAGTGAGTGCGTTAGGGTCAGCATTTCCGACATCTTCCGCTGCACAAACGATAAGTCTTCTTGCTATAAAACGAGGGTCTTCGCCGGCTGTAATCATTTTAGCAAGCCAGTATATTGCAGCATTTCTGTCTGAACCACGCAAACTTTTTTGGAAAGCTGAAGCCATATTATAGTGGTCATTTTGAGAATATTTTATAAGTGAAGTTTGTGCTAATTCACTTAATCTTTCAACAGTTAATATTCTGATTCCATCTTTGAAATCAGAAGCAAAAAATAAGTCTTCAAGCAAATTTAACGCAGCTCTTGCATCACCTCTTGAAAAATTCACAATCATATCAGGAATTTCTCGCTGAATTTTGGCATCCGAATAATTTTCTTTTAAATAATGAAGCCCTTTGGCAATAATACTTTGAATATTTTCGTCATCTAACGGCGATAAACGCATTACACGGACTCTTGATAATAAAGCCGGAATTACCTGAAAAGAAGGATTTTCGGTAGTTGAACCCATAAGATAAAAAGTTCCGTTCTCGACATGAGGAAGCAGTGCATCCTGTTGAGTTTTGGAATATCTGTGAATTTCATCAAGAAACAAAATAGTTTTTTTTCCGTATAAAAGATTTTCTTTTGCTTTTTCCACAGTTTCTTTTATATCTTTAACACCCGATGTTACAGCACTGAGTTCTATAAATTCGGCATTAACTTTATCAGCAAGCAGTCTTGCAAGAGTTGTTTTTCCGCATCCCGGAGGTCCCCAAAAAAGTACCGAAAATAATCTGCCCGAATTTAAAAGTCCGAATAAAGCCGAATTTTTAGAAATAATTTCTCCTTGACCAAGATATTCATCAAGAGTTTTCGGACGCAATATTTCCGCTAAAGGCACCTGTTTATTGCTGTTTTTTAAATTATCAAATAAATTCATTGTTACAATTTAACCTATATAATATAATTATTATATTATATAAATTATCCGAACTATGTGTAAAAGTTATGAAATTTAAAATATTTGCAACAATTTGTATTTTTTTGACAGTGATATTTACTTGTCTTAAACGTGATGTTCAAAAAGATGAGCTTGTATTTTGGACATTGCAGCTTGGTACGTTTGATAAATACATAAATTCGGTAATATCGAATTTTGAAAAACAAAACCCGAATATAAAAATAAAATGGGTTGATGTGCCTTATTCTGAGGGGGAAAAAAGAACACTCGCAGCACTTTTATCTGATAATCCTCCCGATTTAATAAATTTAACACCTGATTTTTCGGCAATGGCTGCTCAAAAGAATGCATTATTTGAAATTCCTCAAGACGTAATGAACAACTTTCCCGAATCACTTTACCAAAGTCTTTCTTATAACGGAAAGTTTTTTGCAATCCCTTTTTATTTAACTTCCGCTATTACTTTTGCCAATAAAGATTTGATGGCGAAAGCTTCAATAATACGAGTTCCAAAAACTTATGATGAAATGTTTTCCTGTGCAAAAGCTGCAAGAAAAGCGGGTGTGTATATCGAAATGCCCTCAGTAAACGAGAATGATACTTTTTTAAAAATATTAAATAAATATAATGTAAATGTATACGAAAACATAAATTCGGATATTTCTCACAAAATCTTTGATATGTACAGCAATCTTTATAAGAATGATTTAATACCGAAAGAATCAATTACACAGAGCCATAGAGAAGCTCTCGAAAAATATATGGCGGGACAAATTATATTTTTGCAGGCTGGTGCTAATTTCTTGAATATAGTTAAGGAAAATGCTCCGTCAATATATGAAAATACTGTTTTGGCAAACCAAATGACAGGAACAACAAACAAATATGATTTTTCGCTTATGAATTTGATAATTCCGACAAAAGCTAAACATAGAGAAGATGCACTAAAATTTGCAGCATTTTTAACCAATGAGCAAAACCAACTTGAATTTGCAAAACTTACTTCCGTTCTTCCTGCAAATAAATATGCACTTGAAGACGATTATTTTAAACAAACAAATACAAAAGAAGATATTGCAAGAAAATTAAGTGCAGAACAAATTAAAAATGTTACGTCAGGTATTCAAAATAAAAGAAACAAGAAAAATATTATACTCCTTGTAAACTCTTGTCTTGCAAGAAGTATGGCAGATAAAACAAACCTTGATGATGATTTAGAGCAATTGCAAGACAAAATAGAGGATTTTAATGAATAGTTTTGATATTATGAATTTTTTGAAGTAAAATTTAGTTATGAAAAAGTTGTCGCATTTGGATTCATATATTTTAAAGCAAATTTCCGAAATATTTTTGTTCGGAGTCTTGATTTTCACATCTATAATATTTGCTTCAGATACATTTACAACTTTGATAAAACAAATATCTATGTATGGAATGCCCGTGAAAATAGCTTTTATGCTCATTCTGCTTAACCTTCCGACAGTTATGGTTATGACAATACCGATAAGCGTTTTGTTTGCGACAGTTATGACGGTAAACAGAATGTGTTTGTCTTCCGAAATTACCGTACTTAGAGCATGCGGAGTCAGTATAGGCAGAATTGCCAGACCTATATTTTTATTTGCAATTTGTGCGACTCTTTTAACATTTTTTATAAATGAAACAATAGTTCCTGTTACAACACAGCAATCAAGATATTTAGCTATGTGGTCTATCACTCAGAAACACATTCCCAAAGGAAAGAAAAATTTTACACTTAAAGAACTACAAAACGGCATACAACTCAAAAGACTTTTTTATGTAGAAAATTGTGAAGATAATGAATTTAAAAATGTTTCAATTTTAGATGTTTCAGATTCTTCAAGAATTCAAATTGTTCAAGCAAAAACAGGTACTTCTGATGAAAAAGGCTGGTTATTCAGAGATGCATCAGCATATACAATTACACCAAAGGGCAAAAATTTAAGTACATCTTGGTTTGAACAAACAATCGTCGATTTCGGTTCGGAAATTAATAAATCACTGTTCTCTGGCAATAAGGGCGATACAAATAATTTCTTGAAATTATCTAAAATTCTTTACGAAGATAAAAACACAACTGATACATCTAAAAAATTATCAGAAAAAGACAGAATAATAAGTACTATTAGTTTATGGGATAAAACGGCATTTCCTCTTACCTCCGTAGTTCTTGTATTACTCGGCGTTCCGCTCGCAATTACTCCGCCCAGAGTACGTTACAACAGAGGCTTTTTGTTCAGTATTTTAATTATTTTCTTTTATTATTTAATCAGAGCTTTTTCAATTTCATTTGGAGAATCAGGTGTTATTGCTCCGATTTTAGCTGTTTGGCTCCCGAATATAATTATAAGTTCAATCGGTTTTTATTTGTATTATAAAAGAGCATATAAAATATAATTTGGTGTATTGTTCTATATGCAATCTTATATAATTTATTTCTAAGCTGTACTTTTTATAAATTATTTGTTTCTCTTATTGTTGGATTACGGAAACCGGACATTTCCTCAAAATTAAAATTTTGGCAAAAATAGTCAAACCCAACCTACGGACTGACCTAAAGCTTTAACCAAAGTCCTTTAAATAGATTCTTCGTGCTACGCACTCAATGACAAATTATTAATTTTGCTCATAGTGTTGATGTCATACTGAGGACAAATATTATCTCTTCTACAAAATTTAAAAAAATTAGGTTTGTTCATTTTTGTTATTGTAATACCATCTTTATAAAAGTTGCCAGTAGAACATAACCAAAGAATTTTATCAATATAATATGGGGTATAATGTTGTTTTTCTGATTTCTTCTTATATTCATGACATAAATGGAGAAAATGTTTATCTATTTTTTTTGTAGCTTGTTTGTCAATAAATTCTTTATAGCATTCTTTTATATGAATATCATCTTTTATTAAGTTTTTACAATATAACTCTTTCAGAAAATCAAACTTAAAGTATCACTTATGCTAAAAATATTTTTATGAAAAGTTTTTATTAGTGATTTTAATTTATTGAATTGTTCATCATAAGAATTTTCATTTAAATTATCAGATTCTTGACAAATTTCTGTAATAAACTCTACATAAGATTTGTTGATATCTTTTTTGTTTTCTTGTATTATGGTTTTTCCGAGTTTTAACTCAATAAGAACGTCCATTAGTCCTCTTGAATATTTATCCCAAGCAAAATTGTATATTAACTTATCATTATCTTGTTTAAATGGTCTGTTGTTACAATTGGTGTCTAAAAAAATTTTTACTCGTTCTTTATTTTTAGTCGCATTTTTATACCATTTTTTAGATTCATTATCAACAGATAAATAAGTTTTGTTTTCTTCAAATTTTAGTTCATCTTTTAAAATTTTATACAAATCAAAATAATATGTTGGAATTTCTGACTCTTTATTGTTTTTTCTTTCTGCAATGTCTTTCCAATAATTTTCATCTTTATCATTAAAAAATTTGTTTACGGTTTTAAAAATTTCATTTGTATTTGCATCTATCTCTGAATTATCTTCATTATTTTTGTCATATGATGCATAATTAATTGCCCTTGGCATTGCTTGATAGTTTTGTAATTCAATACAACTTTAATATAATATCTATGGTGATAGTAAATTTTTACATCTCTCACTATAGTTATTAATATTATCTTTATTATTATTTCTTACTGCAAGTATAACTTTTTCTGCATTGTCAACAATATATCTTTCAGCATTTTCAATAAGCTTTTCAAATGCCTCATAATTTTTTTCTTCAAACATTTTTACCCTTTCATGTTTCTTTTATTTTGTTATACTAAGTTCATTTAGTTGTAAAATACAAAAAGGAACGTTTGCACCATTTTAACTTTTGTGTTGTATATAAATCTCAAAAAAGGAACCGAGGTTCCTTTTCGCTATGTTTTAATTACAGTTCTTCAACTGTTATTCTTCCGTCTTTTACTGCCTTGA
>JBJEGL010000211.1:0-7648 GCA_051875035.1 Candidatus Gastranaerophilaceae bacterium
GAAAGATAATGCGAAGTTTTTAAATCATTTATGTTAACTTTGTAATCTGTTAAAACCAGTTTATCAATCTTATAAATAAAATCAAAAGTTATAGCTTTTGCATTATCTGTTGGAGTAACCTCTGCCGTTTCGGTTTTCGGAAGAATATCCATAATGGCATATCTTGAACCGTCAATAATGTCTATATTTATTTCGGGGTTTTCAACTTGAAGACAGGATATTTTAATTGTTTTAAAAAGTAAAGAAGGCAAAGCAAGCCTAAAAACCGATTTTCCTGTTGATATAATGCTTTTCCCGTCGGGCATAGAAATTTTCATTCCATCTGCTTTAAAACCAATCGCAAGCATAGGTGTTGTGACGACTTTCAAATTAGAACAGTTAAACTTCAGTCCCGAACTGTCCGTAATGATTTTTTGCACTTCTGCTTTTTTGCTGTTCCATATATTTGTAGCAACGATTGGAACAATAATTAAAAAAGCAAAATATAATATCAAGAATAATACACTGATAACTATTATTACTGTTTTAAATTTCTTTAGAATATTGTCCAAAACATAACTCCTTTATAATTACTAATTATAAGGAGATTATACATCAAATTTAAAAGTATTTATTCAACAATGGGATACTATTTTAAAGTTATTGCTTTATTTTGGACTTGAATTGATTGTGATAAAAGATTTTTAGTATCCATTGGTCTTATTGTATAAGAACTGCCAAAATCTTTTTTAAACGTATCTGTTTGTTGATTGTAATTTATAAAAGAATAAGATAAAAGTTTTATTTCAGGAACTTCAAGAATATATTTATTCATATTTGGATTAAAATTTGCCTTAATATGTTCTTGATAAGCGTATTGTCCCTGTGCATTTTGGAAAGTATTTATGCTTACGCCTCTGAATAAAATTTGATTAAATTTTATTGTTTTTAAAAGTAAAGGAATTACAGCTACTTCAAATACTGCTGATTTTGATTTTAAAAAAGCTCCTTCATCGGTAGATGTATTTGCATTCGGATAAAGAAGATTAAAATCGGTAAACTTTACACCTAAACCAAAAGACGGTGTTGTATAAACATTTGCGGAATAGTAATCAGACATGTAATTAAATTTCTGTTGGAAAAATCTGCTTACAGACTCTTGAGAAACTTTCATATTTAAGAAAAAAGGAACTGCATACATCCAGCTAAAATAACAAGCTGAAAGCACCAAAAATATGGCAACTAATACACCAACTCCGCCGGATAGAAAGCTCTTTTTTTCATTAGTAATATTTTGTATTTTTTTATTAGCCATCATAATACTCCTCAAAGAAAATTATAACATCTTTATTAAACCATAAATGACATTTTTATAAAAGAAGTATAATTTAATTTACAAAATATAACAACAATCTTTTACAAAATATAAATCAATTATAATTTATATTTTTTAGTTTTTTAAAATTGAAAGTATATAAAACGTGTTGTTTGAGTAATCGACAGTGCAGAAAAAATAAATACTGCAGCTAATAAAATTGCTAAAATAGGTTTATCTGCTTTTACATACTTTTCTGCAAGTTCGTTTGAATTAGGTAAACAAAAGATAATGAACATTGAGGCAGCAAACAATAAAATTTCTGTTTGAGCTTCACTTGCAAAAATAAACTTAAAATTATCAATGCTAATCGGAGTAACAATAGTATTGACACCAAGCATAGATGTCCAGACTTTAACACATTGGGGAATAGTTTTTATTAACATAAGCGGTGCAATAAAAATCATCGTTGCAAAAGTAATTGCTATTGCTAAATATTTATTAATTTCAATTTTCAGATTTTTCCAAAATTTGTTAAAACAAACTAAAACAGCATTAACAAATCCATAAATAATACAAGGCCAATTTGCACCATGCCATATACCTATCAACAGAAAAACTATACATAAATTTCTATATGTATTAAACGTACCTTTTCTGCTTCCTCCCAAAGGAATATAAACATAATATTTCAAAAATCTGCCTAAAGTAATATGCCACTTTCTCCAAAAATCAGAAATATCTATTGCTCTATATGGAGAAGAGAAGTTTATCGGTAAGGTTATATTAAACAAGCAGCCAAGACCCAATGCCATATCACAATATCCTGAAAAATCGAAATATCCTTGTAACCCTATTGATAACGATAAAAACCAGGCATTTGCAAAATCAATATTTGCTAAGTTTGCTATGCTGCTATCAATAAAAGGATTAAAATTATCTGCAAGTAGAACTTTTTTTACAAGTCCAACCGTTATCAAGAAAAACCCCATTGAAATATTAGATTGAATTATGCGTTTTTTATTTTCATCTTCAAATTGCGGGATAATTTCCTGATGATGAACTATAGGACCGGCAATTAATTGAGGGAAAAATGTGACAAATAAAGCATAGTCTACTATATTGGTATGTTTCGCCTCACCTTTGTAACAGTCAACAATATACGAAATTTGTTGAAATGTAAAAAAGCTTATTCCTAACGGTAAAAGTAAATGCATTGCATTAAAGTGCTGGTTTGCCAAATTATTAAAGCATTCAATTAAAAAACCCCAGTACTTATAATAACATAGTAATGCCAAATTTCCGATTAAACCGAAAATAAGAACATATTTTTTATTTATATTAATCTTCCAATCAGATTTTAAAAGTACTAATCCGATTGCATAATTAAAAAAGATTGACGAAAGAATTATCGGTAAGTACTTAATTTCATAATATGAATAAAAATATAACGAAGCAATTAAAAGCCAAAACTTACCTAAACCGTATTTCTTAAATTTATTACAAAGAAAATAAACTGTAAAAACTATCGGCAAAAATATAAATAAAAATTCAAGAGAATTAAATAGCATAGTTCCAACTTTATTACGTAACTATGCTATATAGTATTTCAAGAAAAATATATTGTCAAAATTTT
This sequence comes from Candidatus Gastranaerophilaceae bacterium, assembly GCA_051875035.1. Taxonomy (GTDB): domain Bacteria; phylum Cyanobacteriota; class Vampirovibrionia; order Gastranaerophilales; family Gastranaerophilaceae; genus RUG841. The sequence goes on from JBJEGL010000211.1 coordinate 2,931, forward strand.
CCGCAATTATTATTTGATATACGATAAATGCATTTCACAATTTTTACAATCACATTCAACTTTAAATTTATTTCCGTTAACTTTATTTTTTAATATCCAAGGCTCTTTTGGCATATTTTCAGGATGTGTTTTTGAACAATATCCAAGTTCATATTTTAGACAATATCTTGAGCTAAAAACTCTCAAACCATCTAAATCTTCTCTGTTTTCTAATGCTTGTTCAATATTTTCCACACCGTGTCTTCGATAAAATTTTTCAGCATAAGAATTTGAAACGTTATTCAAATAAGATAACGATTTGTATGGATACGGAATATTGTTTTTCTTGATTTCACATCTTAATATCGGACGATTTTTGGCTCTTTCCTCACGAAGTGCAGCAAAAACTAAAGCCTTAAAAGCTTCAACATCATCAAGATATAAATCTACATCAGATTTTACAAAGTCTACAACAAATTCACAATCGTCAGAAACAGAATATAATCTCTTTTGAATATCGTCTTTACTAATTTTTTCCGAACCCTTCTCAAACAAAACACTAATAGTGTTTTTATCTTCATCAATAGCTGTCACTGTATATTTGCCATCAGTTTCAACAATCTCCAGAGTTGTAGAAATTACTCTGTAATTTACAGAATCATCAACCTCTTTAAAACCTTTTACATCAATATATCTATATAATTCTAAGCCTAAAATATTATCTTCTATTGGTTTACAAGTATATAAATCATCTTTTACGTCAATTATTTCAATACTTTTAACGGGTTTGCCTTCTGTTTTGTATCTTAATTTGTCTCCAACGGCAAGTTGGTATTCATTATTATCAAGTTTAAAGGTGTTATTATTAAAATCAACTACTTTTCCCACATTTGTACCTACGAGATGGTTATCGGAGTATAGTTCATGTTTTCTTCCGTAAAAGAAAAAGTCAGTAAAACCTTTTGAAAAACTTTTTGAAAAGTCAGGTTCAAATCCTAAAATACATCTTCCGGAAGAAAGACGTTTTACATTTTTTCTTTTTTTAACAACATCATTAGCAATTATATTATAATTTGCGACCGAATTTTTAACATGATTTAATTCTTTTTCTCTACCTGCAATTTTAAAGGAATATACACCTGCATCGACCAATTTAATAATTTCATCCGGCAGATTTAAAAAGCGGACATTTAAAAGACGTTCATTTTCAACAATTAAATTACCGTTTGCATCAAATAAATCATAATGGCTTAAACAACGTCCGGAACAAACACCATGATTTGCGGCATTATAATGACTTTCTGAAACACTTTTACCAAGGGAAATATTTTCAGTATAAGCAAGGTAACATTTGCCGCTGATACCTACACAAAGATATCCGTAACAAAAAGTTTCCAAATCAATGTCTGTATATTCTGAGATTTCTCTTATTTCGTTGTACGTTAATTCTCTCGGGAAAATAATTCTGTAAACACCTATATCTTCAAAGAATTTGCAAACTTCTTTAGTAAAACAACCGGTATTAGTACCAAGAAAAATAGGAATAGGGGGTAAATCAAGTTCTAAAATTCCAACATCCTGAATAATAATAGCATCCGCTCCCATTTCATAAAGTTCCCAAATGAGAACTTGCATTTCTTCCAAATCTTTATCGGTAAATAAAAGGCAATTTACGGGAATATAGATTTTTACCCAATATTTATGTGCGTATTCAATAAGTTTTTTCAAATCATCCATTTCATTTCCAAAACCATAACGCATAGAAAATTTAGGTGCACCTATGAATATTGAGTCTGCTCCGCATTTTATTGCTTCTTTTGCGTATTCAAAATTTTTTCCCGGTGCTTGAACCTCTATATTAATACTTTTATTTACCATTTCCGATTGTCCTTTATTTATTCATATAAACTATCTATGATACCTTGATAAACTTCACATACTTTTCGATATTTGATTTTAAGAGTATTTGTTAAAAAACCGTTTTCTTCCGAAAATCCTTCTTTAACAAAATATATATTTTTGATTTTTTCATAATAGTGATAATGATTTTTTTGCGAAATTGCAATATTAATTTGTTCCAATAAAAAATTTTTAAATTCTTCATTAAAATTAGGATCACAAATCTGTTTTAACTGCTCAGAACACCATTTTTCATATAAATCCTTATTCAAAAAAATCAATGCGGAAAGATATGGTTTTCCATGCCCGACAACAATAGTTTGATTAATATAATCCAAACTGTTAATTTGATCTTGAATAGGCGGTGCAAAAACATTATAACCGTTCATTAAAACAATTACATCATCGTACCTTGATAAAATAACAAGATAATTATCCGGATAAAGATAAGCCAAATCACCTGTTGTAAGCCACCCGTCTTCCGATAAAGCTTTACTTGTAGCTTCAGGGTTATTATAATAGCCCTTCATAACATTAGGACCTTTTAACATCAAGATACCTTTTTCCATCGGTTTTAGAACTTCTTTTGTTTCCGGATCCACTATTTTAAATTCTGTTTTACTAAACGGTCTGCCGACTGTATACGGACGTTCAAGTTGATCTTGTAAAGTCGCATGTGTAGCAATACCGGTCGTTTCTGTCATGCCGTAATCCTGTGCCACATGAATACCTAAAATACTGTAAAAATCTTCAGCAGAATTTGCAAAACTTGCAGAACCAATAGCAAGAATTGTACTGTCTTGGATATATTGATTTCTTATTTTTTTATAAATAACTTTATCTTGAAATTTTTTGACAACATTTAATGTAGCATCAAGCAAAGCCACAATACCTTGAGTTTTAGTATTTGTTTTTTTATTTTTATAAATATTTCTTTGTATTTTTAATATAAATTTAGAAATTGAATAATTTAATTCAAAAAATTTTTTAAAAATTTTACCTCCCGATTCAATATACTCATTATATTTTCCGAGCATAGTCATAACTATCTTAGGAGCACAATGCAATAAAGAGGGTTTTAACTCTTTTAATTTTTCAAAGAAAACATTATACGGAGTAAAGACAATTTTACACCCAACAGCTATCGAATAAAGATTAAACGTTTTTCCTCCGGCACTTGCAAGAGGAAATGTTTCAAGAAATAATTTCGGTTTTTCATTTTTTAAACGGCATTTTATTTCTTCAACTTCATAAACCATACCATAATTTACTAAAACCGCACCTTTAGGCAAAGAAGATGTACCTGAAGTATAATGAATATAACAAGCATCTTGGGGGTCATTTTTATAATCAGAAAAATAATCTTTATTTTTATCAAATGATGCTAAAATTTCACTAAAATTTTTAATATTGGGATTTTGGTTTTCATAACTTTCTGTTCCTGTATATAAAACAAATTTAACCTTATTAAAGAAATTAGAATCCAAATTGGTGAAATAATTGATAATTTCCATACTATCACAAATCAAGGCACAAGAATCACTGTTATAGAAGATATATTCAAGTTCTTTTATGCTACTATTTTGTGAATTTTTAGAAACACTAATGCTGCCAAGAGAAATGCCGGCTTGTTCAATTAAAAGCCAATGAGGAAAATTTTGTGCAAAAAAACATATTTTATCACCTTTTTCAATTCCAAAGGATTTAAAAACTTCGGCAAGGTAACAGATTTCTTTGAACGCAACTTTGTAAGATATACTATCGGTATTAAAAACATCACTAATGGCAATACTGTCACCAAAATCATCAGCACTTTTTCGCCAAATATCCAATAAACAACCGTAACCCATTGAAAAACTCCGATTAAGTTTATTATACCATATTTTCGGAATTATATACAAGATAAAAGATAATACTTGTAATAACTATCTACTGTTTAATTTCTTTATCTTTGTTAAGAAATATTTACAAAATACTTAAAATTAAGCAAATTTTTTTTTGTGCGAACATTTTATTAAACATCAAAGTGTGTAAGAAAGTGTGTAAAGAATATGATGATTAATGCAATTTCTGCTGCAAATAATATTGTAGCAAATCCTCAGGTAAAAAAGAAAAATTCTTTGGTTTCAAATCCAATTGAAACTGTAAAACCTCAAATAATACAAACGAATAATGATGAAGGTGCATTTAAGTCATATATTTTAGGCAGCCCGAATTTTGGCGGTAAAAAGAAACCTGACCCGATAAAGAATTATGTAAACAATTTACCGTTTGCTGATGAATTATCACCGGAAGATAAGAGAAATTTAGGTAATGTACTTCGTAAACAAGACGAAGAAACAGATTACATGAAAAAGATGATTCATTTAATCTGCAAGAACATGGTTGCTCCGGCAGCTACGGCATCATTATGCAAACACGGTGTAATGAGTGATTTGGTAAAAGAAGATATTGATATATATTATGACAAAGTAAAAGAACAAAAGATGTCTGTAAAAGATGCATTTGTTCCAATGCATAATTCAAAAGAAGAAGGACAAAATTCATCAAAAGTAGGAGATGTCTTCAGAGTTAACGGTGAAGATAAAATCTATGTTAAATCGGGTGATAATTCTTCTCAACAATTAAAAATGGATGCAGATACTTATTTAAAATTATATCCTCCGGTATCAAGGTATGCTTCCGCACAAGGAGCGACAGGAGATTGTTATTTATTATCAACAATAAATGCAATTATGGAAAATCCTTATTCAAGAGCATCAATATATAACTGCTTTACTCAAGACGGTAAAGATGTAATAATGCAGCTTCCTGCAGGCAGGGCAAAAGTAGTATGTCCC
>JBJEGL010000212.1:0-2039 GCA_051875035.1 Candidatus Gastranaerophilaceae bacterium
AGTAGTGTCAAGCAAATTTTGATACTATCTTTAATTACTTTGAGTGAATTTAAAAATAAAATTTTTGAAAATTCATTATCTATAGTCTATAATTAATTTAATTATTTTTATGAAAGGATTAATAATGAAAATTGCAGTAACTTACGATAATAACGGCGGAATATTTCAGCATTTCGGTCATACTGAAGCCGTTAAAGTTTATGACATACAAGATAAAAAAATTGTTGGAACGGAAATTTTATCAACAGACGGAAGCGGACATAGTGCAATTGCTGATTTTTTAAATGATGCAGATGCAAAAGTATTAATTTGCGGCGGTATAGGACCTTGTGCAATTTCTGCATTACAGGAATATGGAATTGTTCTTTGTGCTGGTGTTTCAGGAAGTGCGGATGAGGCTGTTGAGTCTTTTCTCAATGGTACCTTGAATTTTGTATCTGATGCAAATTGCAGTCATCACGATTCTGAAGAACACCACAGTTGCGGTCATTGTCACTAATTTTATTTTATTTGTTTAATAACAAAAAAGAGCTTTTATTAAAAATAAAAGCTCTTTTAGTATTTAAAATATAACTAATTTCTAATAGCCAAATCTCTTAAAAGTTCAATGTAAACTTCATCGCCTACATAACCTTTATACTGTAAACCGGGAGTGAGCAATCCGGTTGCAAGACCGATTCCGGCACCAACAGGTAAACCGACCCCAATACCTGTACCATAACGGTTGCCTCCGCCGGCACCCGCAGCAATTCCAACACCTGTACCGGTACCAATAACAGCACCACCTAATGTATATGCTGCAACTTTACCTACTGATGCTTTCTTTGATGGTGTCAAATCATTAACTGTTTGTGCAAGCATTGCAATTTGTTCGCCGTTAGGAAGAATTAATTGATTAATTTCAATGCCAACTTTAGCACCTTGGTTGAATGCTTTCGGGTTTACTAAAGAAGAAACTCTGCCAACAAATTGAGAATTTGCAGGAATAGCCATTCTGCCTTCTTCTGTATAAACATCTTCTGTTACAATAAACTTAATCGGAGTTCCTTCTACATATCGTTTTGAAGCAAAATCTTCCGCAAATCTTATCTTTAATACGTTACCAGCAAGAATAATTTTTTGGAAGTTCGTGATTTTTACTTCATTGTTTTTTGCATCTGGAGAAATATTTAAGTGATCAACTGCCAATAAAGATTCATCAGCAACAAATTCTTTTTTTACATTGCTTAATACATCACGTAATTTGCATAAAATAACTGCACATTCAGCTCTGTTTAAAGGTTTTTTAGGTTGTAACATTGCTTTATCGGGATGATTTACATAAACATCCATACTAACAGCTTTTGCATATCTTTCAACAGCCCATGTCGGAATGTCATCCTTGTCGGTAAATACATCAAGAACAGATGTATCAATAAAACTTGTATCTTCTGTAATATGACTTATAATCGATTCAACTTCCGCTTTTGAAATATTGTTTAAAGGTCTGAATGTATTATCTCCATAACCATATATAAGTCCGAGATTACTTGATTTCATAATGTCTGCATACGCCCAAAAATCTTCCGGAACATCAGTAAACAAATTTGATACATTAGCCGGATTCTTTTTATGACCGAGCACACGTAATAATGTTGTGTTAAAATCAGCTCTTGTCATCACTTCATCAGGATTAAAATGTCCGTCTGCAGTAATTCCCATAATTCCGCCGTTAATAACTGTTAATATTTCTTGTGCAGCCCAATGTTCTGCTGTTACATCAACCAATTGCTTTGAAAATGCAGGCGACGTTGAAAACATAAGAAAAAGAGCTACTAAGAACGCAAAAATCCTTTTCATAAAATTCTCCTTAATTCATTCTTTTCTAATTATATAAGAAAGAGTTTTCATGTACAAGTAATATTTTTCACTTATATATACAAAAAAAGTTTATTTTATTAACTTTTGTTAAGAATAATATATATTAAAAAGACAATTTTGAGAGGGAGGAAGTTTTTATAAAAGAGTAGAGAGAAGGAGCAAGAGATGAATCCATTTGT
>JBJEGL010000213.1:0-2013 GCA_051875035.1 Candidatus Gastranaerophilaceae bacterium
TGTAATATCTTTTATATGAGCTGTTTCTGTAAATTTTAGACCGCCGATTTTTCTATAAGGTATTTTTTGTTTAATAAGTTCCGTTTCGACATCATACATAAGCGATGCACTTCTTGCCAGAATAGCTATATCATCTAACGGCATGGCTTCTTCGTTACAAAATTCTAAAATTCTTTGAACAGTAAATTCACCTTCGCTATGGGTATCCTCGCAGCATATCATTGCCGGCTTTTCGGGGCTTTCTATTGTTGAAAACAGTTCTTTTGAATATTTCTCTTTAGCTTTTTTTAAGAGTTCGTTTGCAAAATTTAAAATATTTTGTGAACTTCTGTAATTTTGTTCAAGTGTGACGATTTTGCAATCTTCATATATTTTAGGAAAGTCCAAAATGTTTTTAAAATTTGCACCTCTAAAAGAATAAATACTTTGAGAATCATCTCCTACTGCCGTTACGTTATTATGAACAGATGCGATAAGTCTTACAATTTGTGCCTGAATACTGTTTGTGTCTTGATATTCATCAATTAAAACATATTTATATTTTTTACTTATTTGGTTTCTGACATTTTCATTAGACAGCAGCAGTGCTTTTAAATAAAGAAGCAGGTCGTCGTAATCCAATAATGATCGTTGCTTTTTATATTCATTGTACTGAGTGGATATTTCTATAATTTTTGATGTGCAATGTTCAAATTGAGGAAATTCTTTTTTTATAATTTCTTCAATATTTATGTCTTTGTTTATGGTTTTTGAATATATGTCCAAAATCGTACTTTTTTTAGGAAAACGTTTTTCTTTTTTATCAATTATTTTTCCTCTAATATGATTAATGACGTCTTCTGCATCACTTCTGTCCATAACGGTAAAATTGCTTTTTAAATTGGCAAAATGTGCATACCGACGTAAAATCATGTTAGCAAAAGAGTGAAAAGTTCCGCCCGTGATTTTTTTTAGTCCTGTAGACAAAATAGCTTCCGCTCTCGATATCATTTCTTTTGCTGCACGACGTGTAAATGTAAGCAATAAAATATTTTCGGGATTTACTCCATCTTCAATCAGTCTTGCGACTTTGTATGTTAATGTTCTTGTTTTTCCCGAACCTGCACCTGCTATTATTAAAAGAGGAGCGTTTTTGTGAAGAACAGCCTCTAATTGTGCCGGATTCAATTCCGATTCATAATCAATTTTGTATGACTTAACTTCTGTTTGTATTTTTTTTAGTTTATATTTTTTTACCGTAATATTTTCCATAGTATAAATTATACACGGTTTTAATGTGTTTGTAGAACTTTATTAAATTTTTGTATTGAGTATTTGTTTTTGTTATAATTTTATGTAAATTCGGAGTGTAAAATGCAAATAAAAGCACAAAATCTTGTAAAAATATATGGTGATAGAACTGTTGTAAATGACATCAGCTTTACGGTTAATAAATCTGAAGTTGTAGGTCTTTTGGGTCCGAACGGAGCAGGAAAAACAACTACCTTTTATATGGTTGTAGGTCTTGTTAAAGCTGATGGCGGTAAAGTCTTTCTCGATGATGAAGATTTAACAAATAAAACGATGGATAAAAGAGCAAAACTCGGAATAGGTTATTTACCGCAGGAATCCTCTATCTTTAGAAAATTAACAGTTGAGGAAAATATTCGTCTCGTTCTTGAAATTAATGATAAATTAACTCCCGATGAAAAAGAAAAGAAGTTAGAAGATTTATTGGATGAATTTGGCGTTAAAAAACTTAGAAGTGCAGCTGCTGTTTCACTATCCGGCGGTGAAAGAAGAAGGGTGGAACTTGCAAGAGCTCTTGCGGCAAGTCCGGAATTTATTCTGCTTGATGAACCGTTTACGGGTATTGATCCGATTGCTATCGGTGAAATTAAAGAAAACATCAGAAAACTTTCGGAAGAAAAAGGTTTGGGCGTTTTAATTACTGACCATAATCCGAAGGCAACCTTGTCTATTACTGATAGAGCTTATGTTATTTTTGACGGTAAGATAAAAATTGAAGGAAAA
>JBJEGL010000214.1:0-2007 GCA_051875035.1 Candidatus Gastranaerophilaceae bacterium
CAATCGGACATAGAAGTACAGAATTTTCCGCAGTATTAAAAAGAGTTTACGAAGATATGAAACTTCTTTTCCAAACAAAGAACGACGTACTTGTATATACGGCAAGCGGTACAGGGGCAATGGATGCCGCAATTTCTAACCTTGTAAATCCGGGAGATAAAGTTTTATCATTAATTATAGGAAATTTCGGAGAAAGATGGGCAAAAATTGCCGAAATGAAAGGTGCAATTGTAACAAAATACGAGGTAGAAGCAGGTTGTGCATTAAATCCGGAAGAAGTAAAAAAACTCCTTGATGCAGATGTTAATAAAGAATACAAAATTGTCACATTAACGCACAATGAAACATCTACAGGGGTTACAAACGATGTTAAAACAATTGTATCATACATTAAGGAACATGGTGCATTATCAGTTGTTGACGGAGTAACAAGTTTAGGTGCATTGCCTTGTAAAATGGATGAATGGGGAATAGATGTATTAATTTCCGGTTCTCAAAAAGGATTTATGATACCACCCGGACTTTCATTTTTGGCTGCAAGCGAAAAAGCATGGAAAATACATGAAGAATGCTTAAATCCGAGTTTTTATTTTAATTGGAAACAAAATAAAAAATCCGTACTTGATGCTTCGACAGCATGGACTCCGGCTGTTAACTTATTTGTAGCTCTTGATACAGCTCTTCAAATGATAAAAGAAGAAGGTCTTGAAAATGTATGGGCAAGACATAAACGAATAGGGACAGCATTAAGGGCGGGAGTTAAAGCGATAGGCTTAAATCTTCTCGCAAAAGATGAAACAACCGCATCAAATGCAATTACTGCAATATTACCGCCTGACGGCATATCGGTTCCCGACATAAGAAAAATAATGAAAAAAGATTATGATATTGTTGTTGCAAACGGACAAAAATCATTAAAAGATAAAATTTTCAGAATGGGAACATTAGGATATGTCTCCGAAAGGGATGCAATAACTGCAATGGGAGCACTTGAAGCAACCTTATACAAATTAGGATATAAATTTGAACTTGGTGCCGGTGTCGCAGCATTAATCAAGTCACTTGCCGAAAATAAATAAGAACAGGATAGGAAAATAAGAATGAAAGTATTAATTACTGATAAAATTAATGAAAGTGCCGGAAAATTACTTGACGGTGTAGCGGAAGCTGTCTTTTTGCCGACAATGTCAGAAGATGAGTTATGTAACATCATTGGAGAATACGATGCATTAATGGTTAGAAGCCAAACAAAAGTTACAAAGAAAATCATTGATGCAGGAAAAAATTTAAAGATAATCGGTAGAGCCGGAGTGGGTGTTGATAATATAGATATAGAAGCAGCTACCCAAAAAGGTATTTTGGTTGTTAATTCTCCTGACGGAAATACGAATGCTGCGGCAGAACATACAATAGCCTTGATGCTTGCAATGTCAAGAAATGTTCCGACAGCGGCAATTTCAACAAAAGCAGGAAATTGGGAACGTTCCAAATTCACAGGTGTTGAAGTTTTCGGAAAAACATTAGGAATTATAGGCTTTGGAAAAATAGGTTCTCATGTTGCAAAAGTGGCAATTGCACTTGGTATGAATGTACTTGTCAGTGACCCTTATACATCTGAGCAAACAGTAGAAAAAGCCGGAGCAAAATATGTCAGAAATCTTGATGATTTATGGGGAGTTTGCGATTATATAACAGTACATGTTCCCAAAACAAGAGAAACATTACATTTGATAAATAGAGATACCATTTCAAAAATGAAAAAGGGTGTAAGACTCATCAATTGTGCAAGAGGTGGAATTATAGACGAACCTGCGTTAAAAGAAGCACTCGAATCAGGACAGGTTGCATCTGCAGCAATTGACGTATATGAAAATGAACCGGATATGTCAAAATGTCCGTTATGTTCTTGCAATTCAAATGTTGTATTAACTCCGCACCTTGGAGCAAGTACAAAAGAAGCACAGATAAATGTAGCGATAGATGTAGCAGAACAAATAAGAGATGTAT
>JBJEGL010000215.1:0-2002 GCA_051875035.1 Candidatus Gastranaerophilaceae bacterium
ATATTTGTTGATTTATTTTTTCCTTCTGTTGAAGAAGACGAAGTCGATAAAAGTTGAATAACAGGATGTTCAATACCATTTGATGATAATTTTTCTCTGATAGTTGCAATATCTTGATTTGCAAGTTTTTTATCAACTGTATATTGAATAATTGTTCCTCCGGTAAAATCAATACCGACTAAAAGCGGTGAACCTGTTTTTACGGTCAAATAACCCATTGCACAAATTGAAGGAACAATCAGAAATATTGAAATAATTAAAAATACCCATCTGTATTTAACTATATCTATTATATTTTTTGCATTTGAAAACATTTTGCACCTCTCCTAATCCAAAATACCAAACTTAGCATTTTCTCTTTTTGTTTCATCAGCTTCGTATGCAGAATTAATTTCTTCTGCACGAAGACCGAACCATTCGGGATGTTTAAGATGTCCCGTACCGAACAGTAAATGCATAAAGTTCTTAGTAACCGTAATTGCACTAAACATACTTACGATAGTACCGATAGCCAGTGTAAGGGCAAATCCCTTAACCACATTTGTACCGAGAACATAAAGTATAATACAAGTTATAATCGTTGACATGTTTGAGTCAAAAATACTTGTAAAGGCTCTGTCAAAACCGAGATTTATCGCAGTAAACAAAGACCTTCCCGCCCTTAACTCTTCTTTTGTTCTTTCAAAGATTAAGATATTTGCATCAACAGCCATACCGATACTGAGAATAAAACCTGCAATGCCTGCAAGAGTTAATGTAACAGGAATGATTTTAAAAATTGAAAATACAATTAAAGAGTATATAACAAGAGCTATATCAGCAATTAGTCCGGGGACTCTATAATATGCAATCATGAAAATCATAACAAAAGATAAACCAAGAAGACCTGCAAATTTGCTGTTAGCAATACTGTCTGCACCTAAAGTCGGTCCAACCGTATTTTCTTCAATAATTTTGGCAGGAACCGGCAATGCACCGGCATTTAACAAATCAACCATTGTCTTGGCATCTTCGTATTGAAAACCGCCTTCACCACCAGAAATTTGAGCATGTCCGCCAATAATAGCTTCTTGAATAACAGGAGCTGATTTTAACTCTCCGTTAAAAAATATCGCCATTGGTTTTCCAACTAATTCTTGAGTAAGTTTAGCGAATTTTTTTGTACCTGCATCGTTAAACTCAAGACTTACTACCCACTCACCATTTTGAGAATTGGTAGAAACAAGAGCCTTTCTAAGGTCTTTACCTGTTAAACCCGTAGAAGCCCAACCTTCAGAACCGTCGAAGTTTTGAACCGGACGTTTAAATTCAAGTTCCGCAGTTTCTCCTAAAAATTCTTTTGCTTTTTGAGGGTCGGAAACATCCGGTATTTCAATAATTAATCTTTTGTCACCCTCTTTTTGGACAACAGTTTCTGCGACACCTATTGCATTAATTCTGTTTTCTATCGTATATTTCAAACTGTCCATGTGGTCAGGTGTGATTTTAGGTATTGCGTTTGTTGTTTGAGCTTCAAGAACAAGTCTTGAACCGCCGACCAAATCAAGACCCAATTTTGTCGGTTTCTGTATTATAACGGCGATACAACCTATTACGACCAAAATGATTGCCCAAAATAAAATCTTTTTATTTTTCATTTTTATCCCCTGTAACAATTCATTAGTATAATTTATATAAATATTGTACTTCAAACATAAATACAAGTAAAAATTTTTACATTACTCCGTAAAGCAATCTTTGTAACCATATAATTTTTTAAAAAATAAAAAAAATAGTAAAATTTTCTCAAAATTTTAAAAATTCTCCGTCAAAATAACGTATTTTTAGATTTTTACTGTAACGTGACGTGAAGTTTGAGAATTTTTTTTGATTTTGTTTCACGGAGTTTGAGAATTTTTTATCTATTATTAAATAATAAAAAAAAATCTTGTTTAGTTTCTCTCAATCTTTTTATTTTTCTCTACGCTATAAAATTATGTCCGAACCTGCTTGCTCCTACCAG
>JBJEGL010000216.1:0-1994 GCA_051875035.1 Candidatus Gastranaerophilaceae bacterium
ATCAAACAAAAAAAAATTGCAAGCTCTTTTTTTAAAATTTTTTTATTTTTTTTAATTTGTTTTTTATACAAAAAATATCCGTTTTATAATTGCATATAATTATACATAATGTTATTATTATTGACAAAGATATTTTTATGCATAAGAAAGGACTTGTATATGGCAAGAATTACCAGACCAACCTGGGCAATAAGATGTAATCAATCAGGATGCAGAACTCTTTTTGAAGTTACTAAGCTTACCCCCGGAAAACAACAAGAAGTTGTATGTCCTAATTGCGGTGAACACTACATCTATCCGCCTGTTACGGAAGAACAAGCACCTAAACAAGAATAATGACAGACTATTTTGTTTCTTTTGGTGATTACCTTAAAAAACTTTTTGGACAAAAAGTTTATAAGGTTACTCTTGATGCGGGTTTTTCCTGCCCAAACCGTGACGGTACACTTTCTGTCGACGGTTGTATCTTTTGCGATGAAACAGGAAGTTTTTCAAGGCTCTATTCCAATACTTTATCTGTACAGGAACAATTAAGATTGGGCATGTCTAAAAATAAAGACCGATATCATGCAAAAAAGTTCCTTGCTTATTTTCAAGCTTACACAAATACATACAAGCCTCTGCAAGAATTAAAAGAAATATATAATCAGGTTTTTATTGATGATATTGTCGGCATGTCTATCGGCACAAGACCGGATTGTGTAGATGAGCAAAAACTTGATTTAATTGCATCTTACAACCATGATAGCAGATTCATTCAAGTTGAATACGGCATTCAAAGTGTTCATAACAAAACTCTGAAACTTATCAACCGGGGGCATGACTTTCAATGTTTTCAAGAGGCATGCCGTTTATCTAAAGAAAGAAATTTAAAAGTTTGTGCTCACGTCATTCTTGGCTTGCCTGGTGAAACAAAAGAAGACATGCTGCAAACTGCCAAAACTATCGGAAGCATGGGTATTGACGGTATAAAAATCCACATGCTTGCCGTTATGGAAGGTACAAAAATTCACAAAATGTACCTTGAAAATAATATACAGCTTATGTCTGAAGATGAATATATTCAAACCGTTTGTGACTTTTTGGAACTCCTGCCGCCTGACATGGTTATTCAAAGACTTGCAGGTAACGGGAAAAAAGAATTTCGCATTCAACCACGCTGGCTTGGTAAAAAGCTTGAACTTGTCGGAAAAATGGAAAAAGAATTTGAAAAAAGAGGAACAAAACAAGGAGCGAAATATTTATTATAATTATAATAAATATTTACAATTTTAAACAATAGACAAACTCTTAAATGATTGATTATTACAGGGCTTTCCTAATTTATTAATCTTTTATGAAAAAAGTATAAATTATATTGACAAAGTCAAATGCAATTTTAAAATAAGGCTTTAAGATGTTTCTTAAGGAATGTTATTAAAATATATTCAAATTAAACACTCAATTATTATTAGTGTGATAAAATGAAAAAAATAACTTAAGGTTTTTCAATTTACAAAATATTTTTGTTTCTTTCTTAATAAAACATGAATATAATATAGATAAAGGGAAAAGCATTTTTTAAGTTATCACCTTGGGACATAGTTAGGGATTTAATTTTACACCAGATATCAGTATTTTCCGACTTATGCCTTTTTAAACAAAAAGGAGATAAAAATGCAAAATAATGAACAAACAATAAACAATAATTCGGTCGAAACAGTAAAATCTAATAACGATGCTTCAAAAACAAACCAAATTGAAGCAAAAAATCCAATTAACAAATTTATAGACCTTATTCCGAAAGTCATTGTTAATAATGTAAAAATCATTAAAAAAGACGGAACTAAAGAAGATTATGATATTCAAAAAGTTGTTGCTGCCGTTAAAAAATCTGCGGCAAGAATGCTCGTTGACTTTACGGATAAAGAACTTGAAACTATATGTAACTTAGTAAACAGAAGTGTTTTAGAACTCAGAAAACCCGAAGTTGAAATTATAAAAATGCACTATAT